>JBJMHG010000068.1:0-7984 GCA_045807485.1 Actinomycetes bacterium | reverse complement strand
GGTCCGCCGACGCCAACGAGTCGTTCACCGCGTCGGATTGGTCGATCTCGCTGGAGTCGACCCAAGACTTCAACGACCGCCTGCTCGAAAAGGTTGCGATCATCCCGACCGCGCCAGGCGACACGGTCGGTATCAGTGTCGACTCCGCGGTCGCCGAGAACGGATGGCAGGTGACGATCAACGGGCGGCAGCTGTCGCGTGACCCGTTAACCGACAAGTACTTCAAGTTCACAATGCCGCCCCAGCCCCTGCGACGTGGCGACGCCCAGCTGGTCATTCAGGCGTTGACCGACGACGGCAGCGGCGTCCGCGGATCGTGGATCTTCGGACTCAGCGACTCGAACTCTGAGTGAGTCGAACTCTGAGTGAGTCGAACAGACTCAGTCGAGGTCGTCAGCCACTGCGCGTAGCAGCTTGGCGATCTTCTCGGCCTCGGGCGGTGCTGGCTGCCGACCGCGACGCAGGGAGTTGCCGAGCTGGTCGAGCAGCTTGATCAAGTCTTCGACGATGACGGCCATGTCCTCCGGCGACTTGCGCACGGTGGCAACGCTCGCAGGCGCGTCGAGGACGCGCACCGACAGCGCCTGCTCGCCACGGCGTCCCTCGGCAACCCCGAACTCCACGCGCGATCCGGGCTTGAGCGCCTCCATGCCGGACGGCAGCGCCGACTGGTGCACGAAGACCTCTCCGCCGTCATCGCGGCTGAGAAAGCCAAAGCCCTTCTCGGTGTCGAACCACTTGACCTTGCCCGTAGGCACGGCACACCTCTTCACATCTCGTCTGGACCGGGGCTGACGAGCCCCTGCGGACGCCGGATCGTCCGGCGCACGACGCTCCAGCGTAATGAACGGATCGATATGTCCCCAATCGGTTTCCCAGAATCTCGCACCGAACGCAGGATGGCCAGCCCGCCTAGGCTGGTGACGTGCCTGATCATGAGCCTTCCGAGCCTCGCCCCAGTGGTACACCCGGTGAGATGGTGGTGCGGCTTGGCGCGGTGCTGGTCGCGGTTGGCTTCTTAGCCACGGTCGTCACGTTGGTACCGCTCTTCCTGGACGCCGAACCGCTGCCGGTGGCGTTCTATCTGCTCTGTTTCCTCGCCCCGGTTGGCCTTGGGCTGATCTTGGTAGGGCTCTGGCGCACAGCTCGCGCGCGCGGTCGAGGGGTGCAGACCTGTTCTACGAGCCAAGGCAAATAGGGGTTCGGCCGCAGTTTGAAGCACTGCTGATCGGGTATCGGAGGGGCTACCGCAGAACCCGCTGAAGTGATGGGCAGCAGGTTTGTGAGCCGTTGGGGTCGTCACGTGAAGTGGCGGCCCCAACGGTGCGTCTTGGTCATGACCTAACGTGGTGCGGATGGCCTCTTCACCGATAACGCCGGGCTCAGCAATGACGCTGGGCCCGCGCAGCCTGGCCGACGACCTGCGGGGTCGTAGCGATGATGCGCTCGCCGCGCTCGTGCGTCGTCGGCCTGACCTCGCCGCGCCACCACCAGGAGACATCGGCCAGCTGGCGGGCCGATCGGTGACCGCCGCGTCCACGTCTCGTGCGCTCGATCACTTGACCCGTTTCGGGCTGCAGGTCGTCGAGGCCTGTGTGGTGTGCGACGAGCCTTTCGACATCGCTGATGTTCAGGGGCTCTTTTCGGACGACAAGGCGGACGCTGTCGCTGCGCAGTTCGACGACCTGATCGCCCTCGCCTTGCTGTGGGGTGAGCCTGGCGCGTGGCGTCCGACGGTTGCCGTGCGCGAGACAGTCGGACGATTTCCCGCTGGGCTCGGGCCAGCCCTCGCGCAGCTGGGTGGCGGTGACGTCGCACAGCTCACCGCGACGATGGACGAGGCACCCGACGACGCCCGCGAGGTGCTCCATGCGCTCACGTGGCACAGCCCTACCGGGCGAGTTCAAGACGCCGATCGAGCAGTGACTACCGAGTCGGCGAACACGCCCGTCGAGTGGCTGCTCGCGCGGGGCGTGCTTCGGGCGCTTGACCGAGGCACTGTCGTGCTGCCGCGCGAGCTGTCTTTGCATCTGCGGGGTGGACGCCTGCACGCCACCGTCGCGACCGACGCTCCGCCGGCAGAGCTGCACCACCACGATCCCGCTGTCGTCGACCGCTTGGCTTCCGGCACTGCAGACGAGTTCGTTCGGCAGGTCAGCACCGTCCTCGAACGTTGGGCGGTGGACGCCCCTGGCGTGCTTCGCTCCGGTGGCCTCGGAGTGCGAGACCTTCGCGCCGCGGCGTCCGCACTGGACGCCGACGAGACTCACGCCGCACTCGTCATCGAAACGGCTTGGGCCGCCGGGCTCGTTGCCACCAGCGGACAGATCGATGACGAATGGTTGCCCACCCCCGCCTACGACGTGTGGCGCACCAGGGGCGTCGCCGAGCGGTGGGTGGAGCTTGCGCAGGCATGGCTGGAATCGTCACACGTGGCCAGCCTGGTCGGAACGGCGTCCAATGGCGACGGCAAGGAGAATGCCCTGACTCCCGAGCTGGAGCGCCTCGCCGCGCCGGACATCCGCCGGTGGGTGCTCGAAGACCTCGCATCGTTTGACGAGGGCACCGCAGCGTCTGTCGAGTCGTTGGTCAGCCGACACGAGTGGCGGCGGCCCAGACGTGGCGGCAAGTTGCGTGATGATCTCGTCCGGTGGGGCCTGCACGAGGCCAGCTCCATCGGGATATGTGCGCGGGGAGCAGTCAGTGGCGTCGGACGTGAACTGCTCAGAGGTGCTGGCGGCTCGGCGCAGTCGCTCCTTGCGGAGCTGCTGCCAGAACCGGTCGACCATGTCCTTCTTCAGGCAGACCTCACAGCTGTCGCGCCTGGCCCCTTGGACGACGAGCTCGCACGCGCACTGTTGCTCATGGCCGACATCGAGTCATCTGGGGGCGCCACCGTCTACCGCTTCACCGAGACCTCGGTGCGACGCGCGCTGGACGCCGGACGCTCTGCCAGCGAGTGCCGGGATTTTCTCGAACGCGTGAGCCGAACACCGGTACCGCAACCGCTCGCCTACCTCATCGACGACGTCGCACGCCGCCATGGACGACTGCGGATCGGCGCGGCGTCCGCGTACGTCAGATGCGACGACCCAGTGGTGCTCGACGAGCTGATGGCCGGTCGTGGCGCCGACGCGCTCCGACTGCGACGACTCGCACCGACGGTCGTGACGTCACGTACGTCTCCCGAGGTGTTGATCGAACGGCTTCGAGAACTCGGCATGGCGCCGGCCGCAGAGGGAGGCGACGGCAGTGTCGTCGTGAGCCGTCCCGACGAGCGACGCACCGGTCCGCGCAGCGTTCCGCAACGCCTGATGAACGACCCGCCTCCGCCGAGCCCGACGGTTGCCGCGTCCATCGTGCGTGTTGTCCGCGCTGCCGAGCGTGGCGCCAAACGCGGTGCGGAGACGAGGGGTCCCGGACTAGGTACAGAAGTTCCCAGAACCGCAATGGCGCAGACGCTCGCAGTACTCCGGTCGGCCACCGAGGCCGGAGGGTCAGTGTGGCTGGGCTACGTCGACAATGACGGCGTCGCTGGTGAGCGAGTCGTCGACCCGGTCGCTCTGAGCGGCGGACAGCTCACGGCGTACGACCACCGAACTGACGCGGTGCGGCAGTTCGCTGTCCACCGCGTGACCGGAGTGGCACCGCTAGCCTCTGAGGCGTGACCAACGACGCGGCGGCTGACAGCACCGCAGCAGACCATCCTGCGGAAGCAGACGATGGGGCCGAAGAATCTGCCGCAGGTGACCGAGGCTGGTTCTTGCAGCGAGCGGTCACCGGGGCCATGGACGCCACCATGGGTCGGGTCGAAGACCGGGTCGCCGCCACCACCAAGACCGTCATTGACGACGTCGAGCCGTACCTCACCACCGAGACGATCCCGCGCGTCGTCGACGCACTGGTGCCGCACCTGATCGAGCGAATCGTGCCCGAGATCATCGACGGCATCACCGATCGCCTGGCCAGCGATACAGCCCCTGCGGTCGTCAGGGGCATGACGCCGCAGCTGGCAGATGACCTCGTTCCGGCTCTCGTCGACCGGATGCGCCCGTACCTCGAGACCCAACTGGTTCCGGCGATCGTCGACGAGTTGACTCCGTACATCATCGAGCAGACTGCGCCACGCATCATCGACGGCGTCATGCCGTACATCCGAGCGCAGGTCATTCCTCAGGTCATGGACGACTTCGTCGAAGACCCCCGGGTTCGCGACCTGATCCGCGAGCAGAGCCTCGGCTTGCTGTGGGACGGGCTCGAAGTCTTGCGACACGGACTGGCGAAGGCGGACGACATTGCCGATGCGATTGTGCGTCGCATCTTCTTCCAAGGGCCGCCCAAGGAGGGCTACCCCCCTGGCGACCTCTTGCCCGGACGTGACCGCTCGCACGCAGGCATCATCACGCGCGCTACCGCGATGGCGATCGACGTCGGTCTGATCTCTCTGATTGCAGCTCAAGGATTGGCCACCGTCGTGTCTCTGCTCGGGGCGGTCATTGATCCGATTCCCACCTGGCTCGCGGCGGGTTTGACCTTTGTCTTCGCGATGCTCGGCCCGCTCTACCTTGCGCTCACCTGGCGTACCATGGGACGCAGCGTTGGCGGAGCAATCGCGGGATTTGCCGACGTGCGTGTCGACGGCAGCCGAATCGGGATCATCCGCGGCTTCATCCGAGCGTTGATCAGCTTGTTCGCCCTGCCGTTCTGGGCCCTCGGGCTGATCGGTTGTCCGTTCCACCCGCTCCGCCGTTCATGGGTCGACCGACTCTTGGACACGCGAACGCCGTACATGGTTCACCGCGAGCACCAGCTACTGATCACGGTGGAGCACTAGCACTCCGTCCAGCGTCATGAGACACGTAACCTGGATAGACCCCCTTACTTGGTAGGAGACCCGTTGACCGACGGACCATTGATCGTCCAGAGCGACAAGACACTGCTGCTCGAGGTCGATCACGAGCTAGCTGACGAGTGCCGCCATGCGATCGCACCGTTTGCCGAGCTGGAACGCGCGCCTGAGCACGTGCACACCTACCGTGTCACGCCGCTCGGTCTGTGGAATGCCCGAGCGGCAGGCCACGACGCTGAGCAGGTGGTCGACACGCTCCTGCGATACAGCCGCTATGCGGTGCCGCACGCCTTGTTGGTCGACATCGCCGAGACCATGGCGCGGTATGGCCGGCTGCAGCTGATCGCCCACCCGACCCACGGCTTGGTGCTTCAAACCAGTGATCGACCAGTCCTCGAAGAAGTGCTGCGATCTAAGAAGGTGCAACCACTCGTGGGCGCCCGGATCGATCCGGACACGGTGATCGTGCACCCGTCCGAGCGGGGCCACATCAAGCAGCTGCTGCTCAAGCTGGGGTGGCCGGCTGAAGACCTCGCCGGTTACGTCGACGGCGAGGCACACGCCATCGACCTCGACGAGAGTGAGTGGCAGCTGCGCGACTACCAGCGGCATGCTGCCGAAAACTTCTTCCACGGTGGTTCCGGCGTTGTGGTTCTTCCCTGCGGCGCCGGCAAGACCCTGGTAGGAGCCGCCGCGATGGCCATGGCCAAGGCCACCACGCTGATCCTTGTGACCAACACGGTCGCAGCCCGCCAGTGGCGCGACGAGCTGGTGCGTCGTACGTCACTGACCGAAGAAGAGATCGGCGAGTACTCGGGCGCGAAAAAAGAGATCCGTCCGGTCACGATCGCGACCTACCAGGTGATGACCACAAAGCGGAAAGGCGTGTACGCACACCTGGAACTGTTCGACGCTCGCGACTGGGGCCTGATTCTCTACGACGAGGTTCACCTGCTTCCCGCCCCGATCTTCAGGTTCACCGCCGACATCCAGGCACGACGACGTCTCGGGCTCACCGCAACCCTGGTTCGTGAGGACGGCCGAGAAGGCGACGTCTTCTCGTTGATCGGCCCGAAGCGGTTCGACGCACCGTGGAAAGAGATCGAGGCCCAGGGTTACATCGCTCCAGCGGAGTGCATCGAGGTTCGCGTCACACTGCCCGAACGCGAGCGGTTGGCGTATGCGACAGCGGAACCGGAGGAACGCTATCGACTCTGCTCGACCTCACACGAGAAGTCGTACGTGGTCGAGCAGCTCGTGCGGCAGCATCAAGGCGAACCCACTCTGGTGATCGGTCAGTACCTCGATCAGCTCGACGAGCTCGGGGGCAGGCTCGACGCTCCAGTCATCAAGGGCGAGACCACCGTGAAAGAGCGCGAACGGCTCTTCAACGCCTTCCGGGCCGGCGAGATCAACACGCTAGTGGTGAGCAAGGTCGCCAACTTCTCGATCGACTTGCCAGAAGCGACGGTGGCAATTCAGGTCTCCGGCGCCTTCGGATCTCGCCAAGAAGAAGCACAACGGCTCGGACGCGTGCTCCGCCCCAAGGCTGACGGGCATGCGGCGCGTTTCTACGCGATCGTCGCCAGAGACACCGTCGATCAAGACTTTGCGCAGCACCGGCAGCGCTTTCTGGCCGAACAGGGCTACAGCTACACCATCACCGATGCCGACGACCTGCCCCTGGCCGAACCGAAATCGTCCGATGAGCCGTGACGTCGACACCGCCCTGGCCGATGCCCGTGCCCGAATCCTGCACGATCTCTCGGCGACACTGCCGACGACTCCGACCGTGGTGGACACCCTCGACAGCGCATTGCATGAACGCCGCCAATGGGTGCAGCCGTGGCCCGAGGGAGCACCGTTCTTGACCTGCCTAGTGGCGCAGGACGTGCAGGAGGCCCTCGCTGGCTCGGTCGGGCGTTGGCCGCAATGCCGCACCAATGGTGACCACACCCTCCACGTCGAACCAGATCTTGGTGACGACCCACACTGGGTCTGCGAGAACTGCAAAGGGGTCGTGGCCCCCATCGGCGGCCTCTGACCTATCTGGGTGCAGCGACGCGTTGCCTTCAAATGACGGAACTACAGCCGACTCATCCCCTCTGGGTGGCTGCGTCCGGCAGGATGTCGGGCATGCGCACCGCCACCGAAGCCGACGCACGACTGCTCGACGCCGCCGTCGTAGGCGGAGGGCTCGGTGCCAAGTACACCCAGCCGCACCGGGCGTACCACAACCTGCTGCACGTCGAAGATGTGCTGCTGAAGATCGAAGAACTGGCCCCGCCACCCGAGCACGAGCTGGCCTTGGCGCTCGCGGCGTGGTTTCACGACGCCGTGTACCAACCCGACCGCGACGACAACGAGGAGCGCAGCGCATACGCCGCTTTTGACGCCATCGAGCAAGCGGGCGGTTCGCCGGCGCTCATGGCCGAAGTCGTGCGCCTGATTCGGCTGACGGCCAGCCATGAACCCGACCCGGACGACGTCGCGGGAGCCGTACTGTGCGACGCCGATCTCGCGATACTTGGAGCGTCACGGGAAAAGTACGTGGAGTATGCGCAAGCGATTCGGCAGGAGTACGTCCACGTGCCGATGGCGGACTACCACACGGGACGCACGCGAGTGCTGCGTACCTTCCTTGCGCGCGAGCAGATCTACTCGACGCCGTACGGACGCGAGCACTGGGAAGTCTCAGCCCGCGCGAACATCGAAGCCGAGATCGCATGCTTCGCCACTGACAGCGAGCAATGCTGACTTGCCTGAACCAGGCCACCACCACCTTGAGGGAGTCCGCATGCAGCGGCCAGCGCACGTAGTGGGTCTCAGCATGGTCTGCTTCGACGCCAACGACCCGCCAGCGCTGGCGCAGTTCTGGGCCGAGCTGCTCGGCGGTGAGCGCACCGTCGACCAGGATGGAGATGCATGGGTGGTTCTGCCGACCGGTGGGCCGCGCCTTGACTTTCTGCGTGTCGCCGATGCCAAGACGACGAAGAACCGGTTACACCTCGACGTCCACTCGACCGACGTTGAAGCGGCGACCACTGAGGCTCTCGCGCTCGGTGCCACACGCGCCGACGACGTCTACGACGGCGGACGCTGGCAGGTGTTGCGTGATCCCGAGGGAAACGAGTT
>JBJMHG010000067.1:0-4534 GCA_045807485.1 Actinomycetes bacterium | reverse complement strand
GTAGCCGCTCGCGTCTGGGATGACCGCACCGAGGCATTCGCGGGCTTCTTTGCGGCCGATGAGGTCTTGGCGGTCTTTGCTGGTGTCTTCTTCGCAGCCTTGGTCGCGTTCTTTGTTGGACTCTTGGCAGCCTTGGACGCGATCTTCGCAGAAGGTTTCGCGGCCGACTTCGTCGGAGCCTTCTTCGCTGGATTGGATCGAGTCGTCGCCGTGGCCGCAGTCTGGGTGGCCTTCTTGGCGGTAGCGGCTGCAGATCGCTTGGTCGATCGGCTGGAGGACGACCTGGACGTCGGCGCGTCCGGATCAGGCGCGGGGGTGCGCTTCGTCATACGCCCTCTTCAGTCGGTCAACGGAGACATGAGTGTAGATCTGGGTGGTCGCGAGCGTAGCGTGACCAAGCAGCTCCTGGACGGAGCGCAGATCGGCTCCCCCCTCGAGCAGGTGCGTGGCTGCGGTGTGCCGTAGTCCGTGCGGTCCGAGGTCGGGTGCGTCCTCGACTGCCCTGAGCTGCTCATGGACCAGGGTACGAACTGCCCTTGGGTCGATTCGACGACCCCTCCGCCCCAGGAAGAGGGCGGCGCCGCTGCTGGGCTGAACCAGCGCGGGCCTGGCCGTGGCAAGCCACTGGTCCAAGGTCCGCTGCGCGGGTAAGCCATACGGCACAGTCCGTTCCTTCGAACCCTTTCCCAGAACCCGCACCGTTCTGCGATGTCCGTCCACATCGTCGACGTCGAGTCCGCACAGCTCCGCGACCCGGATTCCCGTCGCATACAGGAGCTCGAGTATGGCGAGGTCTCTCACTGCCACTGGGTCGTTGTCGTTGTGAGCGCGGTCCGCCGCGGACGCCATGAGCTCGGTCACCTGGCCATGTGCCAGGACATCCGGCAGCGTTCGATGCGCCCTGGGCCGCGCCAGTCGGAGGCCCACATCGTTGCTGGCACGACCTGTTCGCGCCGCCCACTTGGTAAAGGTGCGGGCGGCGGAGGCCTTGCGCGCGAGGGTGCTGCGGGAACGCCCGGTGGCTTGCTGCAGCGCGAGCCAGCTCCGCAGATCGGCCAACGCGATTTCGCCGACCGAGCCACGGCCCTTGCGCGAGGCATGCTCGAGCAGACCATGAACGTCGGTGGCGTAAGCCCGCACCGAACGTGGTGAAAGCCCCCGCTCGAGGCTGAGGTGTCTGATGAACGCGGCGGCTGTCTCGGACATGCTTTCGCCAGCCAATCCGCCAGCCAATCCGCCAGGCACCGCCCGCGCTGTCACCGGTCCACGGTGCGTCCCCCGTGGTGATGAGGCAAGCCCCCGCGCCGGGGCACGACGATGTCGGCGGCACCTGGCACCCTCAGGTAGCCGTCCGGGTGCTCACGGACCAGGCCAGCGGCCACCATGCGCAAGAGCGTTCCCTGGACAGCGTCAGGGGCCACGCCAGCCGCGATCGAGAGGGTCAAGGGGTCGACTGGAGTCTCTGCCGGCATTGCTTCCAGCACCCGCTCTGTCGTTGGATCGAGCCCGTCCCGCACCCTGGCAAGCGGGTCAATGCGCTCAGACAGCTCACCGACCAGACCCACCTCCTCGATCACCTCAGCGGCATCAGTCACGATTCGTGCCGGGTCGTCGTCTCGGGCCAGCTTGTGGCACCCGACGGAGTTGGCGGAGGTAACCGGACCAGGCACGACCATCAGTGGACGACCCAGTCGTCGGGCATGTGCGGCGGTGTTGAGGGCGCCGGAACGCAGTTGCGCCTCGACTACCACCGTGCCCCGAGTAAGCGCCGCGATGATTCGGTTCCGCAGCAGGAATCGAGGCTTGGTGGGCGTGGATCCGGGGGGCAGCTCAGCAACCAGTGCACCGCCCTCGGTCTTGATGCGATCGAACAGGTCGTTGTGGCCGCGTGGGTAAACGGTGTCTATGCCGAACGCGAGTGCGGCGATCGTCGAACCACCGGAGGCCAAGGCTCCGCGATGGGCCGACGCGTCGATCCCGTACGCGCCGCCGGAGACGACGGTCCAGCCTCGAAGAGCCAGATCGGTCGCGATCTCGCTCGCGACCACCGCCCCGTAGTCGGTTGCTGCCCGTGACCCAACCATCGCAACCGAACGTGCTGCGGCCACGCGCAGCTCGCCACCGATCACGTAGAGACCGATCGGCGCTGCGGGGCCGAGCGCCATGAGTTGCGTTGGCCACTCGCCATCACCGGGAATCAAGAAGCGTCCACCCACCTCGGTCAGCCGACGCCACGGCTCATGAGGGTCTAGCGAGAGACGCGAGCGGTAGTGCTGCACGCCAGGCAGCGACTCGTCCGCATCCTCTATCCGTGCGAGCACGGTGAGCGCGTCGTGTTTGCTGAGGGCGGCCCCAAGTCGCTCGTCGCCAGGCTCGACCAGCTGGGTCAGCCGCATCCGTGCGCGCCGCTCCTGCTCGGAATCGGCGTCGAAGTGTCGTTCGTGGTCGCCAACAGCGGCGGGACCGTCTACGCCGCCCAAGGCAGGCCTCCCCCGCGCAGAGACACGGCGGACGCCACTTCAGCGGCTCCGGGTTGGTCAACCCCGGCGAGGTCGGCCAGCGTCCATGCCACGCGAAGTACCCGGTCGACTCCGCGTCCGGTCAGTCGACCCCGACCGACTTCATCGAGAACGATGGCCATACCGTCCTGGTGCACGCGGTGAGCGGATCGAAGCACTGGGCCTGGTACGTCGGCGTTGGTTGACCATGGCTCGCCGGCATAGCGCACTCGAGCACGTTCTCGGGCTTGAAGCACTCGGTCACGCACGGACGCACTCGGCTCGCCACCCCGGCCTTCAACGAGCTCGGCCCTAGTGACTGCCAACACCGGAACCTGGAGGTCGACCCGGTCGAGCAGCGGTCCGCTGAGGCGAGCGGCATAGCGGCGCTTCTGGTCAGGAGTGCATGCGCAGTCCAGGGCTCGGCCTCCGCCGCGTCCACACGGACACGGGTTAGCGGCAAGGACGAGCTGAAAGCGCGCCGGATAGGTGACCGTCGCATCGCCACGTGCGAGCTCGACCTCACCGCGTTCCATCGGCTGGCGCAGCGTGTCGAGCACGGCACGGTGAAACTCTGGCGCCTCGTCGAGGAAAAGCACACCGCGGTGCGCCAGGCTTACCGCCCCGGGACGAGCGACACCTGCGCCCCCTCCGACGAGGGCTGCGGCCGATGCCGTGTGGTGTGGTGCCTGGAACGGGGGCCGTACCACCATCGGACATTCGCGCTTGAGAGCACCGGCCACCGAGTGCACCGCCGTGACTTCCAGCACCTCTCGCTCAGAAAGAGGAGGAAGCAGACTCGGAAGCCGTTCGGCCAGCAGGCTCTTGCCTGCACCAGGTGGCCCGTGCATGAGCAGGTGATGCCCGCCCGCTGCTGCCACCTCGATCGCAAGACGCGGCGTGGCCTGCCCATTCACGTCACGTAGGTCAGGCGCTGCGGTCAGGTCGACGTCAGGGCTGATCGCTTCAGCCCATCGGGGCAGCTGCTCACCGCGAAGCACCGCGATCATCTCCGCGAGATCCGCTACGACGGCGACCTCGGCACCAGGGACCAGCGCCGCCTCGTTTCCGGACGCTTCGGCAACCGCAAGCCGCTGGCGTCCGGACCCGACCGAGGCCAGCGCCATCGGCAGCACGCCGTTCACCGGACGTACTGCTCCATCAAGCCCGAGTTCACCGATCATCACCCACGAGGCGAGGGCCTCGACGGGTAATTCGCTGAAGGCCGCGATGCACGCACAGGCAAGCGCCAGGTCGAACCCGCTGCCGCGTTTGCGGACCGATGCAGGAGTGAGGCTCACGGTCACTCGGCAGGCCTTCCACCTCGCGCCCGTGTTGCCGATCGCCGAACGAATGCGGTCACGGGCTTCTCGCACAGCGGTGTCGGGCAGACCGACGAGAGTGAGTCCGGGCACTCCGGGCGCGGCGTCGACCTCGACCCGGACGACGGTGCCCTGCACGCCGGTCAACGTGACCGTGAAGGCGGTAGCAGTGCTCATGTCAGCGCTCCACGGACGTGCTCGATTTCAGGACGCCCGGACGTCAGGACGACTCCCACAAGATCGATCCGGATCTCACGCGGACGAACGTCGTGCTCAACGACCCACCTGCCCGCAAGACGTCGCAGCCGCGCGGCCTTGGGGGCGGTCACAGCTTCGAGCGGGTCGCCGAAACGGCGGCTACTTCGTGTCTTGACCTCACAGATGACGAGCGCATCGCCGTCGCGAGCGACGATGTCGAGCTCACCCATCTCACACCGCCAATTGCGGTCGAGGACGATCAAGCCCTGACCGATCAGATGGGCGGCAGCGAGATCCTCACCCAGCTTGCCCCGCGCGTCCTTCGCGCGCATGCGCACCACCTCCGACCGGGACTGTGGCGCGCAGACCCGATGGTTCGGACTGAGGTGGCTAGTGGCTGGGGACAGCCTCGCCGGTCAAGTCGACTGTGGACGACGCGACGTGCAGAACGCTGGCTTCTTCAGCGCTTGGTTCTTCCCCACCGTCGTCAAGGCCGTCGTCGTCAAGGCCGTCGTC
>JBJMHG010000066.1:0-23851 GCA_045807485.1 Actinomycetes bacterium | reverse complement strand
TGGGACCCAAAGGTCGACGTGGCCAGTGCGGGACGCCGGCTCGTCGATGAAGTTCTTCGTTCCCAATCATCGGTTCCGACCTGGCGTCGTGTGGCCACTCGAGACGCTGTGCTCGGCGGTATCACGATCCCCGCCGGCGCTGCCGTGCTCCTTCACCTGACCGATGGCGGCGGAGATGCGTCTCTGGCGTTCGGCGTGGGTGTGCATCGCTGTCTTGGCGTGCGACTGGCACTGACTGAAGCGGCGGTGGCGGTGCAAGAGGTGGTTGCCGAGTTGCCACCGGTGGCGGCGGTGGAAGCGCTGCCTCCGATGCTCGACCTCCTTTCTTTCCAGGCCCCGCGGCGGGTTCTCGTCGAGCGAGTCGCCGCGAGCGCCCCCGGTTAGGCTCGTTCTCGTGCCAGCACCCGTTCAGCCAGTCGGTTTGCCACAGCAGCTCACGACGCTGGGCCGCACTCTCGTCATGGCGGTGCTGAACGTCACACCGGACTCATTCTCAGATGGTGGCCGCTTCCTCGACGTCGACGCCGCGGTTGAACGCGGACGACAGCAGTCCCAGCTTGGTGCTGACCTGATCGACGTGGGCGGTGAGTCAACCAGGCCTGGAGCGATCCGCGTGCCTGCTGACGAAGAGCTCGGGCGGGCAATCCCTGTAGTCAAGGCGCTTGCGGCTGAGGGTGTCGCCGTTTCGATCGACACCATGCGCGCCGAGGTGGCCAACGCAGCACTGGACGCGGGAGCCGTCATGGTCAACGACGTGTCGGGGGGAATGGCCGATCCCGACATGCTGCCATTGGCTGCATCGGCGTCCATCCCTCTCGTTCTGATGCATTGGCGGGGACACTCCAGCGACATGCAGGCGCAGGCTACCTACCCCACCGGCGTTGTGACGGAAGTGATCGCGGAGCTGAACGACCGGCGTGAGGCGGCAATCGATGCCGGAGTGGACGCCGCCCGAATCGTGCTTGACCCGGGGCTGGGTTTTGCCAAGAACTCCTCCCACAACTGGGCGTTGCTCCATCATTTGTCAGAGCTCGTTGAGCTTGGCCAGCCGGTACTTGTGGGGGCTTCCAGGAAGCGGTTTCTGGGTGAGTTGCTTCAGACGAATGAAGTCCAGCGTCCTGTGGCGGAGCGTGATGACGCCACGCTGGCGATCAGCGCACTGTGCGCCGCTTCTGGTGCTTGGTGCGTCCGAGTGCACGATGCTCGGGGAAACGTTGACGCGGTCCGAGTGGCTCAGGCGTGGACGGGGGCTCCGTGAGCGACGTACTCGAGGCGGTCGTAGCGGCTAACGAAGAGCTCTACGCAGCATTCGAAGCCGGTGACATCGATCGGATGACGAATCTGTGGGTTGACGGCATGGACGGTGCCGCCGCAAAGTGCGTACATCCAGGCGGGCTCATCATCCGTGGTATCGAGCCAGTTCTTCGCTCGTGGGCGCTTGTGATGGCAAACACCGAGAACGTCCAGTTCATCGTGACCGATGTAGAGCCCATGGTCTCCGGTGACATGGCGACTGTCACGTGCGTCGAGATCATCTTGCGGCCTGGCACAGACGAGCCATTCTCGTCGAGCCACGCGGTGGCGACCAATGCTTTCGTGCTCGTGAACGGCAGATGGCGGCTGTGGTTGCACCACGCCTCGCCGGTGATGGTGGACATGACACCAGGCGGCGAAGCATGAACGATGACGTCATCACCCTGCGGGGCATAGAGGCGTTCGGCTACCACGGGGTGCTACCGGAGGAGCGGGAGCATGGTCAGCCCTTCATCACCGATGTCGAGCTTCACCTGGACGCCTCGGCTGCTGCTCAGCAGGACGACCTGGCTCTCACTGTTGACTATTCGGCGGTTGCCGCCGACGTCCTTGCCATTGTCGAGGGAGAGCCCCGTCAGCTCATCGAGACTGTGGCCGAGCGCATCGCTGGCAAGGTGCTGACGTACCAGGCTGTTCGGTCAGTGCGCGTCACTGTGCACAAGCCTCAAGCGCCGGTTGGGGTGGCGTTCGCTGACGTGAGCGTGACGGTGGTGCGTTCAGCGTGAGCCCCGGGACCCGTGCAGCGTTGGGGCTCGGCTCGAACTTAGGTGACCGTCGGGCGGTGCTCTCTGCGGCCATCTCAGCCATCAGCGAGACACCCGGCATTGAGGTGGTGGCGGTGTCGCCCGTGGTCGAGACAGCCGCCGTGGGTGGACCTCCGCAGCCCCATTACCTGAACGCAGTCGCCATAGTCGACACGACGTTGCAGCCTGAGCAGCTACTGAAGGTCGCGCAGCGTTGCGAGCAGCAGGCGGGCCGAGTGCGCAAAGAACGATGGGGCCCACGCACCCTGGACGTTGATGTGCTGGCCTATGACGGCGTTACCAGCAGCGACCCGCTCCTGACCTTGCCACACCCGCGCGCCGTCGAGCGCGCATTCGTCATGACGCCGTGGGCGGCGGTCGACCCAACGTTCGTGGTGCTCGGGCGCAGTGTGAAGGAGTGGGCAGACTCGCTCGACCAGTCAACCGTTCGCCTGTCTGGCGGTGAGCTCTGATGCAACCAACGAGCCTTCGCCTGCTCGTAGTCACCGCTCTGGTGGGTTTCGGTGTCGGTTTTCTCGGCGCGCGATTCTGGGACCTGCAGACGGGAGCGCCGCCTGCGGTCCCCTGGGCCGCGCCCTTGACCTTGCTCTTGTTGGCTGTTGCCTTCGCGGTGTCAGCGTGGACCCTCAAACCTCGGATCCAACGTCGACCCGGTCATCGCCCGCTGGACCCCTTCACCGCTGCGCGCACGGCGGTCCTGGCGCTTGCTGGTTCACGGACTGGGGCAGCCGTGGCTGGCGTCTACCTCGGATATGCGGGCTTCCTGCTCCTCGACCTGTCGAACGACTATCGACGCCAGATGGTGCTGATCGCGGCGATTGCGGCGCTTGCAGGCGTCGCTTTGGCCGCCGCCGCACTCTGGCTCGAGCGTATTTGCCGCATCAAGGACGGTGACGACGACGAGTCGACCGGATCGACCGCCTCGGCTGCTTGAGCAATACGCCGCTCCGCTCACCCGTTCGGCGTACCCTTTGGGCATGTCACGCGGACGCCACTCGCTCCCTGAGCCTCCACGCTCGCCTCTTCCGATCGTCCTCCTCGGTCTTGTCCTCGTGATTGCTGCGCTGGGCGCAGTCTGGCTGGTTGACGACTCATGGGTGGTTGAGGTGGGGGTCACCGGTGTGGTTGTGATTTTGGCGCTGACGTACGCGTTCTCTGTTCGCTCTTCGCACCAGATGACGTCTGCCCTGTGGCACGAGGCTATGGAGCGGCGGCATGAGGCCGCTGACGTGCACCGCGAGCTGAACCAGCTTCGAGCGCAGCACGTCGAGCTGCTCCTTGAGCTGCGGTCGCTTCGCGTCGAGTTGGCTGCGGCGTCGGAAGAGACGGCGAGGAGCGTTCAGGCTGCCACCGATCAGCGCGCCATCATGCATGAATTACTTGCACCCAGGCAGCCCGTCGCTGATCCGGTCTACCCTTCGATGCACCTGCCGTTGGTTCGCGCAGCGTTCTCTGCCGATGTTCCGAGCCGGCCCCCGGCTGCCGAGGTGTCCGCACAGACTTCTTACCCAGATAGTGACGACACCGGGGGCAGCGAGCCTTTCCCTCCTAGGCAGCTGCTCGACTTGACGGCTTCGGAGATTGCGCGCCTACGCCCAGCCAATTGAGCTGAGATTTGACGCTCGGTGGCCTTACTTGTCGATGTCACCGACTACGAAGAACATCGAGCCCAAGATGGCGACCATGTCGGCCACAAGTTGGCCGGGGAGCATCTCGCTGAGCACCTGGACATTGTTGAAGGATGCTGATCTGAGCTTCAACCGGTATGGGGTCTTCTCTCCCCGCGAGACCAGGAAGTAGCCGTTGATGCCCAGAGGGTTCTCCGTCCAGGCGTAGGTGAACCCTTCAGGCACCTTTAAGACCTTCGGAAGCCGCTGGTTGATGGGGCCGGGAGGCAGCTGCTCAAGCCGTTCGACACACGCATCGACGAGGTCGAGCGAAGCGTGCACTTGTTCGCGCAGAACACTGAACCGAGCGAAGCAGTCACCTGCCTCAGCAGTGACGACTCGGAGCGTTTCCTGCAGGTCCCCGTACGCAAGGTACGGCTCATCGCGACGTAGGTCGATGTCAACGCCGGACGCGCGAGCGATCGGGCCCGAGAGCCCATACTGCATCACTTGTTCGTTCGTGAGAACGCCAACGCCCTTCGTTCGCGCGGCGAAGATCTCGTTGCCGAAGACCAGGTTTTCGAGCTGCGGCAGTCGTTCTCGTACGCCTGCGACGGCGGTGCGTACCCGGCCCAGCCAGCCGTTGGGTAGGTCTTCCTTGAGGCCGCCGACGCGGTTGAACATGAAGTGCATGCGACCGCCGGAGATCTCCTCCATGACCTCTTGGATTGCCTCGCGCTCGCGAAACGCGTAGAACACCGGCGTGATAGCTCCGACCTCGAGGGGGTACGAGCCAAGAAACATGAGGTGGTTGAGCACTCGGTTCAGCTCGGCAAGCAGCGTTCGCGCCCACACGGCCCGTTCCGGCACTTCCATGCCGAGCATGCGCTCAACCGCCAAGACAACGCCGAGCTCGTTGGCGAATGCCGACAACCAGTCATGACGGTTCGCCAACATGATGATCTGGCGGTAGTCGCGGGCTTCGAAGAGCTTCTCTGCACCTCGATGCATGTAACCGATGATCGGTTCTGCCTCGACGATTCGCTCGCCGTCGAGAAGCAGGCGAAGACGCAGGACACCGTGCGTCGCTGGGTGCTGGGGCCCGATGTTGAGAACCATGTCGGTGGCATGGATGCCACCTCCGGTGCTCAACACCCGCTCCTCAGTCACGAGGCGATCCTCGCATGACCGGTCATGACACTGCGGCGGGTAGGTTGCCAGTTATGTCCGCAGAGGTGCAGCGTGAAGGTGCAGCAGATCCCTTCCGGCCTGTTCGGGGAGACTGGACGCCGGTCAATGCGCGACTCGCAGTGGCGCGTCGGGGTATCGCGCTGATGGTCACTGGTTTGATCACTGTCGTTGCGACCGTTGCGGCGGCACTCGGTGGTTGGGCACTGGCGAGTGGGGCATTGTTCGTCCTCGGAATCATGGTGTGCGGATGGCTCTGGTGGTTGATCGGTCGCCAGGTGCGCGCCATCGGATATGCAGACCGTGACGACGATCTGCTCGTCGTCTCAGGAATCTTGTTCAAGCGGCTGGTCGTCGTCCCGTACGGACGGATGCAGCAGGTGGATGTCCGACGTGGCCCGGTCGAGCGCTATCTAGGGTTGGCAACGGTCCAGCTGCACACGGCCGCCGCCACGACCGACGCATCAATTCCTGGGCTCGAACCCGCTGAGGCCAGTCGTCTTCGCGACCAACTGGCCGCGCTCGGTGAGCAGAGGAGTGCCGGGTTGTGACTGGTGCGGGCGGCGAGCCGCGTCGGACGCATCCTGTGACCCCGCTGGTGACAATGGTTCGGGCCGTCGTCCCAATAGCAGTGTTCATGTTCCTCATGGAGGGTCGAGACGCGACCGCCATGCTCGGGCTCGTCGGGGCCATTGCCCTGATGCTGATCCTGGTGCTCGGTGTCGGTGGGTTCTCCTGGTTGTCGTGGTCGCGGTTGACCTACTTCTTCGACGAGGACGGAGACTTGCGGATCCATTCCGGCGTGGTCACGCGCAACGAGCGCCGGGTTCAGCTGTCGCGGCTGCAGTCGGTCGACATCACCCAGCCCCTCATCGCGCGCTTGTTCGGGCTCGCGGAGGTGAGACCGGAAGTAGCCGGCACAGCCAACGAGTCCACCAAGCTGCGGTACCTGGGGGTCGACGACGCTCATCAGCTGCGCGCTGATCTGCTCGCTCGAGCAGCGGGCCTGAAGGGTGAAGTAGGCGACGTACCTGCGCTCACCGCGCCGGAGCACATCTTGGTGCAGGTGCCAGCGCCGCATCTGCTGGCGTCGCTGGTGCTGCAACCGGTCAACGTGGTGCTGCTGTCTTTGATACCTGTCGTCGGCACGGTTGCGGCGTTCTTCGGAGTCTGGGAACTGGGGTTCAGCGGACTGCTGCTGCTCGCCACCCCCTTCTTCATCGTCGGAGGCCAGTTTCTGGCTCAGTTTGGTTTCACGGTGGCTGAGGCGTCCGATGGTCTTCGCCTACGGTTCGGCCTAACCTCGCACCGATCGCAAACCGTGCCACCTGGACGCGTACAGGCAGTGCGTATCGAACGGCCCCTGATGTGGCGACCGTGGGGTTGGGTGAGAGTGGTGGTCAACGTGGCCGGCACGACCGGCGGCGATGAAGGTGAAGAGCGCCCGTCGGTGTTACTTCCTGTAGCGCCGGAGGAAATTGCTCAGATGGTTCTGCACCGAGTGCTCCCGGGAGTCGACCCATTTGCGGTGCCCATGGAGGGTGTGCCCGCCAGTGCTAGATGGCGCGCTCCGTTGCAGTGGCGTCAGCTCGGCGTGGGCGCGACGCCGCGAGTGTTGGTCACCAGAAGTGGCTGGCTGATTCCCAGGTGGGACATTGTCCCGCACGCGCGCACCCAAAGTGTCCGTCTCACTCAAGGTCCGTGGCAGCGGCCGCTGGGGCTCGCATCCGTCCATGTGGACTCGACTCCGGGGCCCATACGCGTGACGGCGCTACATCGTGATGTGGCGTCAGTTCGTGACCTCGTCAATGCGCAGTCCGATCGCGCCCGCTTGGCGCGACAGCTTGGTGGGCCGGGTCAGCCTGAGAGCGCGTCGCTGCCCGTTGGGATCGGCATTCCTTTCGACTGGAGCAGCCACCAGAAGGAGCCAAGCGACGCTGGATCCATCAGTTCAGTCGCCGACGACACCTCCGACAGTTGACGCACGTACTCGGCCGGGTCTGAGTGCGCCAGCCCTCGGTCGGGCAAGCTGCCGTTGACCCCGAGCCTGCGAAGCGCGTCCCGCTGCGTGAGCAGCTCTGAGTGCTGGGCCCCTGCAGCGCTGCCGACCGCCGCGCAGGCGTCCATTGCGACGTGCGCGGTGATGTCGCGTGTTCCGTCCGGAACGGGCAATACCTGGTGGCCCTCGCGGTAACCGGCAAGGGTGCCAAGGCGGTACTGACCTGCAAGGCGCTCTTCACGCAGGTGTCCGTAGTCGACGGCAAGGGCGAGGCCTCGCGTGAGGGAGTCCACGACGCCAGCCCAACAGTTGTCGCGCTCGCCACCAAGCTCCGCTCGATCCCCGTCACCAGTCAGTGGCCACCATGCATCGAGCCATGTCAGTTGCGATGCCCCAGCTGGGGGTCCGGCTGACTCCTCGCCTCGCGCATCCACGAGAACGATGCGCGCGCGTCCAGAGACCCGCTCGACCACGTCACATGGAACGTTGTCGAGGAGCTCGTTCGCAATGATGAGACCGGTGACCTCAGCAGGAAGTTGTGAAGCCCATTGAACGCGCTCTTCCAGGTTCGGGGGACGCTCGCGCATCTCGACGCCAAACGGTTTGACGCGCTTCGCAAGGGAGTCCGGAAGAACTTTGAGGATCCCCACAAGCAGCGAGCCATCACCTGCGCCGACGTCGACAAGGTCGAACCGGCGTGGGTGTTCAAGCGCACGGTCGACGTGAACCGTCAAGCGTGCAAGAGCAGCAGCAAACACAGGCGTTGCACTGACGCTGGTACGGAAGTGGTCGTTCGGCTGGTGCCGGCGATAGAACCCCGCCGAGCCATACAACGACTCCGCCATCGCTGTGCTCCACGGCTGCATGCTGCGACCATACGACGGGCCCACGAGCCCTGGCTGGCAGCACCGCTACGGCCCCGTATCAGCACCCATTACGCTGGCGACAACCTCGTCCGGTACCGCTGCAAGGACTGGAACGCCTGTGACTTCTTCCTCCCCCACCCGATCGGGCCGTCTGGACGTTGGCGTCATCGGTAGTGGACGCGTTGGCGCTGTGCTCGGCGCAGCGCTCTCCAGAGCCGGTCACCGCGTGGTTGCTGCGTCCGCAGTGTCCGATGCTTCTCGGTCACGAGCAGAGACGCTGCTGCCCGACGCCCAGATCGTTCCTCCGCCCGAGGTCTGTGAAGTCTCAGAGCTCGTCCTGATGACCGTTCCGGACGATCAGCTTCCAGGACTGGTCGAGGGGCTGGCGGCGCTGGGGGCTTGGCGCACGGGTCAGCTCGTGGCACATGCCAGCGGGCGCTACGGCATTTCGGTCCTCGACCCTGCGCGCGTGGCCGGCGTCATTCCGCTCGCGCTGCATCCAGTGATGACGTTCACCGGAACCTCTCTTGATGTCGACCGCCTGGTTGGGGCCTCCTTCGGGGTGACGGCACCGACCGGATTTCTGCCTGTGGCGGATGCTCTGGTTCTCGAGATGGAGGCAGAGCCCGTACACATCGCTGAAGAGACTCGACCGCTGTACCACGCTGCTCTGGCCCATGCGTCGAACCACCTGGTGACCCTCGAGGCGTCCAGTGCAGACCTCCTGCGAGCAGCGGGCGTGGATCAGCCCGAACGACTGCTGCGACCCCTGGTCGAAGCAGCACTCGACAACGTGTTGCGTCTGGGAGACGGTGCGCTGACCGGTCCAGTGGTGCGGGGTGATGCCGAGACGGTGGTTCGCCACATCGACGAAATCGGAAACGTCTCACCACAAACCGCGGATCTGTATGTCGCCCTGGCTCGAGCCACCACACGAAGAGCTGTCGACGCTCGACTGCTCCCCGCTGCCGACGGTGACTCCATCCTCGAAGCCATCGAAGGGCTGGAGGACGGTCGATGACCGCGGTAGCCAGTAGCAGGCTCGAGCTGAGCCACCTGCGACGAGCATGGGCAAGAGACGACGCCAGTGTCGCCGTCGTCATGACGATGGGTGCACTGCATGCTGGTCACGCTGAGTTGATTCGAAGGGCGAGGAAGCGTGCTGACCGGGTGGTGGTGACCGACTTCCTCAACCCTTTGCAGTTTGCGCCGGGCGAAGACCTCGACAAGTATCCGCGCACCTTCGCGGCCGATCTCGAGCTCTGTCGTAGTGAGGGAGTCGACCTGCTCTTCGCGCCAGTGCCGGACCAGGTGTACCCGGCGGGTGACCCGTTGGTGCGGATCAGCGCTGGGCCAATCGGTGACGTGCTAGAAGGGCGCTCACGTCCGGGCCACTTCGATGGAGTGCTGACTGTGGTCGCAAAGCTCTTGCACCTCACGGCACCCAACCTGGCGTACTTCGGTCAGAAGGACGCACAGCAGCTCTGGTTGATCGCCCGAATGGTGCGCGACCTCGACTTCGATGTCGAAGTCGTCGAGGTGCCGACCGTGCGAGATGCCGATGGCCTCGCGCTGTCCAGTCGCAACAGCTATCTGTCCGATGGCGACCGCGCGCACGCACTGGCGTTGCACGAAGCGCTTGAAAAGGGACGGAGTCAAGCATCGACGGGGGCCGAAGAAGTCGTCGCAGCCGCCCGGGGCCACCTGGAAACCGCCGGCGTCAAAGTCGACTACGTCGAGCTGATCGATCCGAAGACGTTCGCGCCGCAAGTCACCGGCGGCGACAGCATCCTGGTGGTAGCTGCCTTCGTGGGGACCACCCGGCTGATCGACAACATGCGCCTGCACGTCGGAGCGTTGAAGGCGGAGGCATAACGTGTTACTGGCTATTGACATCGGCAACACCCAGACTGTGCTTGGGCTGTTCGACGGAGACGCCCTCGATCACACCTGGCGCATCGCAACGTACGACACGCGAACCGCCGATGAGCTCGCCGTCCTCATCACATCGCTCCTGGCCCAGCACGAGGGCGGCGTGCAGGTGACGGGCATCGTGTTGTGTTCCACAGTTCCGGCAGCACTGCACGAGATGCGCCAGATGTGCACGCGGTACTACAAAGCCATTCCTACCGTCGTCGTGGAACCTGGAGTACGGACCGGCGTACCGATCCTGACCGACAATCCGAAAGAGGTCGGCAGCGACCGAATCGCCAATGCTCTGGCAGCCGCGACGTACTTCGGTGGTCCGGCGGTCGTCGTCGACTTCGGGACCGCGACCACCTTCGACGCCGTCTCGGCGAGGGGCGAGTATCTCGGAGGTGCGATTGCTCCTGGAATCGAGATTTCAGTCGAGGCGCTTGGGGCTCGGGGTGCGCAACTCCGCAAAGTTGAGCTCGCGCGGCCTCGATCGGTCGTGGGACGAAACACCGTGGAGGCGTTGCAGTCCGGCATCCTCTACGGCTTCGCTGGTCAGGTCGACGGGATCGTCCATCGCATGACCTCAGAGCTGGCTGACGACCCAAAATCCGTCACGGTCATTGCGACAGGTGGCCTGGCCCCCATGGTGATCAACGAGTCGGAGGTGATCGACGAGCACGATCCTTGGTTGACCCTTCGCGGTTTGAAGCTTGTTTTTGAACGCAACACCGAATGAACGGCCTGACGTGCCCGCCTACAAGGCGATAACGCCGGCGTCAGTTGGCGCGAAACCGCAGGTGTCCCAGTAGAACGACGTCAGGTGCGGGTCAAAGTCAACGTGCAGCCACTCGCAACCACCTAAGCGAGAATGGGTCGTTGCCTGTCGCACGAGCTCCGTCGCAATACCCCGGCGGCGGAACTGTGGGTGAACGATGGCGTCGATGAGAAACGCATGGACGCCTCCGTCCCAAGCGACGTTGACCCAGCCAACGAGCGCGCCGCTGACACGTGCGCATACCCATCCCAGACTGTGCTCGTCGCATTGGCGGAACCAGTTCCACTCATAGGCAGGCTCACGTCCGAAACACTCGGCATGCAGCCGCTCTACATCGTCGGAGTCGAACGTGTCCCGCCAACTGAACTCGACCACTCGTGCAGACTAGCGCCGAAGACGCCCGGTGTGGCTTGTAGCCTTTGCTGCCATGACCGCCGATGCCGCCGAGGAAGCAGCACGCTCGGAACAAGAGCTGGTGCGACGCGAGAAGGTAGCGCGGATGCAGGCAGAGGGCCGTGACCCTTACGCCCTCGGATACGCCCGCACGACTGACATCACGACCCTGCGCGCGCAGTATTCCGATCTGGAGCCCGATACGTTCACCGACGAAGTCGTCGGCATAGCCGGACGCGTCGTCCTCAACCGGGTCAGCGGCAAGATCATCTTCGCCACGCTCCGTGACTTTGCAGGCGACGTACAGGTCATGCTCACCCTCGATCGAAGCGGTGCCAGCCTGCTGGATCGGTGGAAGAGCGATGTAGACCTTGGCGACCACGTGGGAGTGGCTGGCGAAGTCATCTCGTCCAAACGAGGTGAGCTCAGTGTGCTCGCATCCGACTTCGTCATCACCAGCAAGTCGCTGCATCCACTTCCAGAAAAGCACGCGGGGCTGTCCGACCCCGAGGCACGAGTAAGGCAGAGATACGTCGACCTGATCGTGCGCCACGAGTCGCGGGACATGGTCTACCTCCGTTCTGGGGTAGTGCGCTCTTTGCGGCACACGCTGCATGGAAATGGGTACATCGAGGTCGAGACGCCAATGCTTCAAGTCATGCACGGCGGCGCCAACGCTCGACCGTTCGTCACGCACATCAATGCCTACGATTTGCCGTTGTACTTGCGGATCGCACCAGAGCTCTACCTCAAGCGCCTTCTCGTCGGCGGCATCGAGCGAGTGTTCGAGATCAACCGCAACTTCCGCAACGAAGGTGCCGACTCGTCACACAACCCCGAGTTCACGATGCTTGAGATGTACGAGGCTTACGGCGACTACGACACCATGAGGCTGTTGACGCAAGCGCTCGTGCAGGATGCCGCGACTGACGCTTTCGGCGAGCCGGTCGCCCGCCGCGTCCAGCCCGATGGATCCATCGAAGAGTTCGACCTCTCAGGCGACTGGCCGGTCAAGACGGTCATCGGTGCGTTATCTGAGGCGCTCGGCGAGGATGTTGGCCTCGATACGCCGGTAGAAGTGCTGCGCAAGTACTGCGAGCGATTCGAGGTCGACGTGCCTCAAGATGCCTCGGTGGGCATGTTGCTCGAAGAGCTCTATGTCGAGCTGGTCGAAGCGAAGACCACGACTCCGGTGTTCTACAAGGACTTTCCGAAAGAGAACGCGCCCCTGACCCGCCTCCATCGCGATGACCCTCGCCTCACCGAGAAGTGGGACCTTGTGGGCTGGGGTGCAGAGATGGGCACCGGGTACTCAGAGCTGATCGATCCGATTGACCAGCGCGAGCGCTTTGCCGCCCAGGCCGCTCGCGCAGCACATGGTGACGAGGAAGCTATGCGCCTCGACGAGGACTTCTTGCGAGCGCTCGAGTACGGCATGCCCCCCGCCGGTGGTCAGGGAATGGGCGTCGACCGCCTCATCATGACGCTGACGGGTCTCGGGATTCGCGACACGATCCTGTTCCCATTGGTGAAACCGGAGTGAACGCACCACCGGTTGAGATCCGCGAAGCCCGCACGTCTGATGTCTCGACCATCCGGCACCTGGTTGACGAGTACGCCGCAGACCGCATCCTGCTGTCCAAGGCCACGGTCACCCTGTATGAGGACGTTCAAGAGTTCTATGTCGCAGAGGTCGAGGGCACGGTGGTTGGCTGTGGTGCGCTTCACGTGCTCTGGGAAGATCTGGCTGAAGTAAGGACACTCGCGGTTGACGCCAAGTTTCGCAGACGTGGCATCGGCGACCTCTTGCTACGACGGCTGCTGCAGCAGGCCAGACACGTCGGCGTGACGCGAGTCTTCTGCTTGACGTTCGAAGTGAGCTTCTTCAGCCGTCACGGCTTCAGCGAGATTGATGGAGCGCCCGTGTCGCACGAGGTATACGAGCAGCTTCTGGAGTCCTACGACGAGGGTGTGGCTGAGTTCTTGGGACTGGAGCGGGTGAAGCCGAACACTCTCGGCAACGCCCGGATGCTTCTCGTTTTGTCTGGCGGTCGGTAGAAACTCAGGGCTCGCTGTCGACCGGGACGGCGACCAGCTGCTTCTGGTAGGCCTTCAGATCTGGAGGCGAGATCTCCCAGGGGTCGACCTGCACGTAGCCGCTGGTCTCGAACAGCAGCAGCGCCTCGGTCAGTGCTTCGTACACCTCGAGTCTGATGAACTCGAAGCCGGCAACGGCGGCCGCACCCTCGAGCGCTGACAGCAGCCGGCGTCCGATGCCGTGCCCGCGCAGCACGGGGTTCACCCACATGCGTTGAATCTGCGCGACTTTGGCTTCGATCTGACGTAGCGAGCCGCAGCCGACCACGTTGTCTCGGTCGTCGAGGGCAACCACGAAGAAGTTCCTGCCGGAGTCCTCGCGGGCCTCCTCTGCCACATCGATCTCGAGGACGTCGGCTCCAACCCGGTCAACCATCTCGTTCAGAAACTGGGTGATCGCCGATTGGCTGCGGGCGTCGGTGGGGTCAAGTGCCTCGACGCGGACCGATGTCATGGCCGAAACCCTATATGGAGGCCTATATGGAGGCCTGGGCGGTGACCGGGGCATGGCTCGCCGAGCGGGACCTTTCCAAATGCATATCCATCCTTGGCCGCCTGCAAAAGGCAAAAAGCGCTCTTGATACATTTCCTCGCACTATTTCTATTTCTCTTCGAATTACCCGGCTTGCCTTCAGAAATGAGGAGAACAATGGCGCAGAAAATCCATGTCGTCCTGATTGACGACATCGATGGTCGTGACGCGGATGAGACTGTGCGCTTCTCCCTGGACGGCAGTAGCTACGAGATCGACCTGTCAGCGTCCAACGCCGCCCGACTCCGGAACGCGATGGCGGAGTTCGTCGGCCACGCTCGCAAGGTCTCGCCAAGAGGGGGGCGCCGGGCCCGCAGTGGGAGCACCCAAGGAAAGAGTGCCGAGATCCGGGCATGGGCGCGCGAGCAGGGCCTGCAGGTCAACGAAAGAGGGCGCATCCCGGGCGACCTCACTGCGAAGTTCGAAGCCGCCCACTAAAACGAGCACCTTTCGATCTTCGCCCCGCCAGGTGGCGACTTCGGCCCGGCAACGGGCTCGTTTCTACATTGGGGCGTGATCAACAGGCCCCCGTTCGCTCTTGGCGTATGACTCGGCCCCTGGACTACGGAACTGCAGGCCACAAGCCGACGTTAGAACGAGAACACTGCTTGAAACCGCGGCATGCTGGTCGTGGAGAGCGAGGCACTCTCGCAATCCAGGGTTAGCATGCCAAGAGGTCGACTGACGGGGTCGGCCCGCAGGTTGAGCCCACGCACCACCGCAAGGAGAAGCGCAGATGTTCGAGAGGTTCACCGACCGCGCCCGGCGGGTGGTTGTGCTGGCCCAAGAAGAGGCCCGCATGCTCAACCACAACTACATCGGCACCGAGCACATCCTGCTCGGTCTCATTCACGAGGGCGAGGGCGTGGCCGCAAAGGCCCTCGAGTCACTAGGAATCTCGCTCGAAGCGGTCCGCCAGCAGGTCGAAGAGATCATCGGCCAGGGCCAGCAGGCACCGTCCGGGCACATTCCCTTCACGCCCCGCGCCAAGAAGGTTCTCGAGCTTTCGCTGCGTGAGGCGCTTCAGCTCGGGCACAACTACATCGGCACTGAGCACATCCTGCTCGGCCTCATCCGTGAGGGTGAAGGAGTTGCCGCCCAGGTACTGGTCAAGCTTGGTGCCGACCTCAACCGGGTTCGCCAGCAGGTGATTCAGCTGCTCTCGGGTTACCAGGGCAAAGAGCCAGCCACGGCTGGCGGCCCTCAGGGCGAAAGCGCCCCTTCGTCGTCATTGGTTCTGGATCAGTTCGGACGCAACCTCACTCAGGCCGCTCGCGAGAACAAGCTTGATCCAGTGATCGGACGCGAGAAAGAGATCGAACGCGTGATGCAGGTGCTGTCACGCCGAACCAAGAACAACCCTGTGCTGATCGGAGAGCCTGGGGTCGGTAAGACGGCGGTTGTCGAAGGGCTGGCGCAGGCGATCGTCAAGGGCGAAGTGCCTGACACGCTCGAGAACAAGCAGCTGTACACCCTCGACCTCGGTGCGCTCGTCGCCGGAAGTCGTTACCGCGGAGACTTCGAGGAGCGCCTCAAGAAGGTGCTGAAGGAGATCCGCACCCGCGGCGACATCATCTTGTTCATCGACGAGATGCACACCTTGGTCGGCGCTGGCGCCGCCGAGGGAGCCATCGATGCCGCCAGCATCCTCAAGCCCATGCTGGCTCGTGGTGAGCTGCAGACCATTGGCGCAACCACTCTTGACGAGTACCGAAAGTACGTCGAGAAAGATGCGGCGCTCGAGCGTCGGTTCGCGCCGATCCAGGTCCAGGCCCCCGATGTAGACATGACTGTCGAGATCCTTCAAGGTCTGCGCGACCGATACGCCGCGCACCACCGGGTCAACATCACCGATGAAGCCATCAAGGCTGCGGCCCGGCTGGCTGACCGCTACATCTCCGACCGTCAGCTACCCGACAAGGCGATCGATCTGATCGATGAGGCGGGCTCACGGCTGCGTATTCGACGCATGACGGCACCCCCTGACCTCCGTGAGTATGACGATCGGATTGGTGAGGTGCGCCGCGAGAAAGAAGCAGCCATCGACGCCCAAGACTTCGAGAAGGCCGCTTCACTGCGCGACCAAGAGAAGCAGCTGTTGGGTGAGCGCGCGCAGCGTGAGCGCGAATGGCGCAGCGGTGGAATGGACACCCTTCCCGACGTCGACGAGAAGCTGATCGCCGAGGTCGTCGGACTCATGACGGGCATTCCTGTGTCCGACCTCTCCGAGGACGACGCCAAGCGCCTCATGCGCATGGAAGAAGAGCTGCACAAGCGCGTCGTCGGACAAGAGCAGGCCATCAATGCTCTGTCCAAGGCCATCCGCCGTACTCGAGCCGGGCTGAAAGACCCAAAGCGTCCGGCGGGTTCGTTCATCTTCGCCGGTCCGTCCGGTGTCGGAAAGACCGAGCTGTCAAAGGCACTGACCGAGTTCCTGTTCGGTGACGAAGACGCGCTCATCGCCCTCGACATGAGCGAGTTCAGCGAGAAGCACACAGCCTCACGACTCTTCGGGTCACCTCCTGGCTACGTCGGTTATGAAGAAGGCGGTCAGCTGACTGAGAAAGTGCGGCGTAAGCCGTTCTCAGTGGTGCTGTTCGACGAGGTCGAGAAGGCTCACCCCGACATCTTCAACTCGCTGCTTCAGGTGCTTGAAGAGGGACGTCTGACTGATGCACAAGGTCGCACGGTCGACTTCAAGAACACGGTCATCATCATGACGACCAACCTCGGCAGTCGCGATGTCTCCAAGGGAGTGAACTTGGGATTCGCGAGCAACGACGCGACGACGGCGTACGAGGCCATGAAGTCAAAGGTGCAGCAAGAGCTCAAGCAGAACTTCCGTCCTGAGTTCCTGAACCGCATCGACGACATCATCGTCTTCCACCAGCTCAGCGAGGAAGAGATCGTCAGCATCGTCGACCTCATGGTCGCCCGCCTGGAGGAGCGCCTGAAGGACAAGGACATGGCCATCGAGCTCACGACGCCGGCGAAGAAGTTGCTGGCACACAAGGGTTACGACCCGGTGCTGGGCGCGCGGCCTCTACGTCGGACCATGCAGCGCGAGATCGAAGACTCGCTGTCAGAGCAGATCCTGTTCGGTGAGCTCCTTCCTGGTTCGATCGTGGTCGTCGACGTCGAGGGAGAGGGCGATACGGCCACCTTCACGTACAAGAGCGAGCCGCGTGCCACCCTGCCGGATCTGCCGGACCATCCCGACCTTCCGCCGGTCGAGACCGTGGAGTCGGCTGACCACGGCGACAGCAGTGCAGGGGCCGAGGCAGCAGACAGCTGAGCAGCTCGCCGTCACGGAAGGCGGTAGCCGTCGCCTTCTTTGACGACGAGCCCATCAGCGACCAAGCTCGCGAGCGCTCTGTCGCGTTGCTCAGACTCGGCCCAGCCGTGTGCGAGCGATGCATACGGCACAGGCTCGCGTGAATCGCGCAGCACAGCCATGAGGCTGCCACGGCACTGGCGGTCGGTCCCGCCCCACTTCTGTCCCCGCCGAGGTGGCCCGTCCCAGCGCGGGTAGCCGGCTGCCCGCCATGCGCAATGAGCAGTGATCGGGCAGGCCGAGCACTGTGGCGTCCGGGAAGTACAGACCAGGGCGCCTAGCTCCATCACGCTGACTGATGCCTTGGCGGCTTCCTTCGGTTCGGTCGGCAGCAGTTGCAGGGCGCGAGTCCGCTCACTCGAGCTGACCGCAGCAGTGAGCGGATGCTCTGACCCGTCTAGCCAACGCCCGTGCACCCGGCGCACATTCGTATCGAGCACTGCATGTCGTTGACCGAATGCAAAGGCGGCTACAGCGGCGGCTGTGTATTCCCCGATACCGGGAAGGCTCCGCAGATCTGCAACATCGCTCGGAACCTTCCCCTCGAAGCGCTCAAGACAGGCAGTCGCCGCCGCGTGAAGCCGGAGTGCACGCCGGGGGTACCCGAGCCGCCCCCACATGCGGATGGCCTCACCGGGTGCATCGGCCGCAAGGGCACTCGCTGTGGACCAGCGGGCCATCCATGACTCGAACACCGGAAGCACACGGTTGACCGGTGTTTGTTGCAGCATCACTTCACTCACCAAGACCGCCCAAGGATCTGGCTTCGTGCGCCACGGAAGATCTCGGGCCGCTTCGTCGAACCAGCGAACGATTGCGGCCATTTCCAGGGAACGACCAGATGTGTCACCCACGTCACTAGGGTGTCAGTGTGGTGCTGCGACCGGTCGGTGACCTACCCCCCAGCGTCTACTGGGTACGGCGACTCATTGTGCTTGGCGTTCTCCTGCTGGTCTTTGCGCTGGTGTGGTGGGTCTGGCCGAGTGGTGGCGATGACGCCGGCCCGACATCGTCAGAGCCAACTCCCACCCCCACTGTTTCGAGTACGCCCCTCACGAGCTCACCGGCACCCAGTACTTCTGAGACCAAGAAGGACAAGACCAAGTCGAACAAGCCGCCGTGTAAAGACTCAGACGTTGAAGTGAAGGTCTCCACGGACGCGGACAGCTACCCGCCGGATGAGGACCCAGCCATCACGTTCTCGGTCGAGAACATCTCGGACAAGACCTGTTCGCGTGACATAGGGCAGGCAGCCAATGAGCTCCAGATCACCTCAGGAGGGTCGCAGGTCTGGTCTTCCGACGACTGCAATCCAGGTGGCGAGGTAGACGTCGACAACCTAAAGCCAGGTGACCGTTTCGTCCAGACCGTGACCTGGCCACGCATCCAGAGCGCCGAAGGGTGCCCCACGCCTGAGCAAGATGCGGCGCCCGGCACCTACCAGGTGATCGCGCGAAACGGTGAGGTTCTGAGCGAGCCTGCCGTCTTCTCACTCGAGTAGCCCGCGCAGCTGTTGCAAGTCCGTATCGCGCCGAAGCGGGCTCTTCCAGCTGGCTCAAGGTGACACCCGTTCCAGACGACACCTCCTGTACATGACGGGGTCCCTTCCGCCGGACTCCGTGGCGGGAGGACCGGTGCCGGCGTCGCGTGACACCTACGACCCGGGGCCCGTGAGTACCCCGCGGGGGGCTCCGGTTCTCGTGGCAATCGTTGCTGGGACAAAAACCCGCATCAAGGTGCTCGAAAAGCTCCTCAACCAACCTGGACTGGTGGTCGCGGGCAGCGCTCAAGATCCGGTCACCGCCGAAGAACTCGTGGTCAACGCTCGCCCTGCCGCAGTACTGCTCGACCTAGATCTGTGGTCCGGCGGACTCGAAGCGATTGAGCGGATCATGGCCAACCGCGCGACGCCGATCGTGGTGATCGGTCCGGCTGCTGAGCATCCGGAGGCTGCGATCGCCGCCGGGGCCGTCGACGTCGTCGGTGCGTTGGACGTGGCGCCGGGTTCAGCTGAGTACGCCAACATGGTGATGCGTCACCTCAAGATCGCAAGTCGGGTCCGCGTCATCACGCACCCGCGTGGACGACTCCGCGGCAGAGGAGTCCGCGGGCCAGCCGGTCAGTCGCCACCTCCTCCGGCAGATCGTCAAGACTCATCGGCAAGCCGAGCCGGATCCTCTTCTTCGAACGGCGCGGGCCAGCTTGCAGAAAACTCTCACGCATCAGGATCGACCGCTGACTTCCTGAGGCGTGAGGTGGCACAGCGACCGCGTCCAGTGGCACGACGCCAGGGACCTCTGATCGTCGCCATCGGGGCGTCAACTGGTGGGCCACCGGCTCTGGCCACGATTCTCAGTGAGCTGCCGCCGGATCTTTCGGCGGCGGTACTTGTCGTGCAGCACATGGCCGAGGGATTTGTGGAAGGGCTTGCTCGTTGGTTGGACGGCGTCTGCTCCCTACCTGTTGTCGTCGCCGTCGATGGTGAACGCCTACAACCGGGTCAGGTGTACCTGGCGCCCGCCAACCAGAACATGATCGTGCGCCCGGGGTACCGCGTGGGCCTGACCGATCCTCCGCCCGGGCAGTACCACGTACCCGGTGTCGACGTCACTTTCCGATCGGTCGCCCAGGTGAGTGGCCAGTACTCGGTGGCTGCTCTTTTGACGGGTATGGGCCGCGACGGCGCGGCTGGCCTCAAGGTGCTGCGCGACATTGGCGCTTTCACCATCGGACAGGATGAGTCGACCAGTGTCGTGTGGGGAATGCCGGCGGCCGCACAAGAGGTCGACGGTGTCGACGTCGAGCTGCCACTACCGGCGATCGGCCATGCGATCGTCACCGCGGTGGAGCACGCGGTCGACGACATCGTGGAGGTCGGGTCATGACCGCCCGAGTTCTGAGTGACGAGGAGTACGGGGTGATCACGGCGTCCCTCGTCAGGATGGCCGGCCTGGTCTTCGACGCCAGCCGTCGTGGTGCGATCACGGCGATCATCTCCGAGCGCATGAGCAAGACGAAGCACCCGAGTATCGAGAGCTACTTGGCTTACACCGAGTCCGCTTTGGGGATGGACGAGCGTCAGCAGCTGTTGGACGCCGTGACCATCCAGGAAACTCACTTCTTCAGGAACTTGCCGCAGGTCGAGGCGCTGCGCAGAGACGTGCTGCCCGATCTGCTCCGCCGGAACCGCGCAACCGGACGCCCCTTGACCATCTGGTCAGCTGGGTGCTCAACCGGCGAAGAGCCCTACACGATCGCGATGCTGTTGGTCGAGATCCTCCAGGAAACCGGTTCGTACCCCGTACGGATCATCGGAACCGATGTGTCAGCTGCGGCGCTCGACGTAGCGCGCGCTGGCGTGTACTCCGGCAGGACGATCCAGCTGGCCGAGCCGGGTGCTGTCGAGCGCTGGTTCGACAGGGCAGCCGACGGAAGCTACTCAGTGGCTCAGCCGGTGCGTGACATGGTCGAGTTCCGGCTACAGAACCTGGTCATCGACGAGCCGCCTTTCGCCGCCGGAGAGGTCGACTTGATCGTGTGTCGCAACGTGACCATCTACTTCGGAAAAGAGACGACTACTCGCCTGGTGGGTTAGTTCCACCGTCTGCTTGCCATTGGCGGCTACTTGCTCCTGGGACACGCTGAGACCTTGTGGCAGATCTCCGACGAGTTCAGTCTGCTCCCGGTCGGGGAAGCTTTCGTGTACCGAAAGGATGCGTCGGCGCCATCGCGCCGCGGCGGTGCGCATCCGAGTGCTAGACCTGCCGCTCCACCGTCTCAACCACGGCGAGTGATGCAGAACGTGCTGCGCGTGCCAGGGCTTCGCCCGCGAAAGCCAACACCGTCACCGGCACCCGCACCACCGCCTACGACCACACCGAAGCTGCCCTCACCGGTCGAGGACATGCTGCGTGCCCGCGAGGCGCTGAATGCTGGCAACTACGCCGAAGCCGCTTCGTTGGCCGAACGTGCGACGGCAGCGCACCCGTTACTGGTCGAGGGCTACATCATCGAAGGCCGTGCCCTGAGCAATCAGGGAGATGACGACGGGGCGATCGTTGCGCTGCGCAAGGCCGTCTTCTTGGACCCTGGAGCTGCTCAGGCGCACTTCTTGCTCGCCACGACTCTCTCCAGAGTCGGGGACCCGAATGGAGCGGCGCTCTCGTTCGCTTCGGCGGCTGAAACCCTGCCCAACGCATCTGCTGAGACTCTCTCGGAACTGCTTGATGGCCGTGCGGTCTCCGATTTGGTAGACCTGTGTCGTCAGCTAGCCGAATCGCTGCAACCGAAGGCCGGACCTTCGCCATCGTCGGTCGGCGCAGGGTTGGTAGCAGGGTCGGTACCAGGCAATGACGGATGGAGACGGTCGTGAGCGGATACATCACGTTCCGGATGAACGGCCGTGACCTCGCATGTGAGCTGGACGATGTGCGTGAGGTGGTACGCGCCACTGGCATCGAACCCTTGCCGGGAACCCGCGCGCCGGTGAGCGGAATGATCGAGCTTCGCAACGACCCGCTGCCTGTCGTCGATCTGCGTTCAGATGCGTATCCGGGTGAAGAGGGTGACGTCCTCGTGCTCAATCCAGACGCGGGCGGCAGCTATGGCGTGGCCGTAGACCGGGTGCTTGCCGTTGTCAGCGGTGACGACCTGGTGACAGAAGAGGACGAACCCCCGGCTGGGCTTCCGAACTACGTCACGCGGGTGCTTCGACGCCCTCAAGACCGAGCGCCGGTGATGCTCGTGGCCCTGCGGGTGCTTGCAGGTCTGGAGACGTCGAGCTCGACCTGATCTCTAGACGTACCGCTCGAGGATGCTCGATTCCGCCAGTCGTGACAGTCCTTCTCGCACAGTGCGCGCGCGTGCCTCACCGACACCCTCGACGGTTTGCAAGTCGTCGATGCTGGCGGCGAGGAGCCGCTGCAGACCGCCAAAGGTCTCGACCAGGCGATCGACGACCGCGCTAGGTAGGCGCGGAACGCGCGCGAGGAGGCGGTATCCGCGAGGACTCACGGTGAGTTCGAGGTCGTCAGCTGCTCCTGTGTAACCGAGCGCTTTCGCCACCAAAGTCAGATCAAGCAGTTCGACATCTGACAGGTCGTCGAGATCGGTCAAGGCACGTTCCACCGTGCGCGAGCGACGTCCGGACGGTAAGTAGTCGCGAACGACCAGCTCTCGGTCGGTCTCGACTCCGCCGATCAGCTCAACCAGCTGGAGGGAAAGCAGGCGTCCGTCAGAACCCAGCTCGACGACGTACCCATCAATTTCACGCGCAATTCGGCGGACCATCTCGAGTCGCTGGGCGACCACAGCGACGTCGCGTACAGAGACAAGGTCTTCGATCTCAAGGTCTGACAATGTGCTGGACACCTCGTCCAGGCGAAGTTTGTAACGTTCGAGGGTGGCAAGCGCTTGGTTGGCGCGAGACAGAATGGCCGCGGAGTCCTCAAGGACGTAGCGACGGCCAGCAACGTAGAGGGCGATGATGTTCATCGATTGGCTGACCGAGATGACCGGGTGTCCGGTCTGCTTGGCGACGCGTTCTGCTGTTTGGTGGCGAGTGCCCATCTCTTCGGAGTCGATACTGGCGTCGGGCATCATGTGCACCGCTGCTCGGTGCAACGTGAGGCCCTCCGAATCCAAGATGACCGCGCCGTCCATCTTGGCCAGCTCGCGAAGCCGAGCTGGGGTGAACTCGATGTTCAGGGTGAAGCCACCGCTGCAGATATCTTCCACGTGCTGGTCGTAGCCGAGCACCATGAGGCCCCCGGTCCGTCCCCGCAGAATGCGTTCGAGGCCATCACGCAATGGAGTTCCGGGCGCAACGGTCGCAAGGGTCACGAGCAACAGAGTGTCGGCCTCAGAGGTCGGTCCCAGGTCGGACGTGGCCACAGGCAACTCTCTTCAGGGTGTGGATGGGCTCGCCGAGTCTATCGGTGCTTGCAGCCGACCTTTATCCATCACTCTCCCCCAGTGGTGACGTCACTGCCCGCGTGCGATCGCCTCAAGGGCGGTTGCGAGTGCATCGTGGATGTCGGCGACTGGAGTGATACGCATGCCGTCGGGCGGGAGCACATCACAGGGAGGGACGATCGCGTGAGTGAATCCCAGGCGGCTGGCCTCCAGAAGTCGACGTTCGATGCCCGGGACGGTGCGTACCTCTCCGGCTAGGCCGATCTCACCAAAGGCGACGAGGTTCGGTGGCAGAGGCTGGTCGCGGCACGCGCTGGCGATGGCCATGGCGATTGCCAGGTCGACAGCGGGTTCGCGCAGCTGTACTCCGCCCACGCTCGCCGCGTAGATGTCGGAACCGCCCAGCGGAACCTTCGCCCGTCTGGACAGAACCGCCACCGACATGAGCAACCGTGCTGACTCGACTCCTGAGCAAGTGCGCCTGGGATGGTTGGCAGTCGTGTGCGACACCAGGGATTGGACCTCGGCGACCAGAGGGCGGCGACCCTCCAACGTCACAGTGACGCATGTGCCTGGAACCGGCCTGCTGTGTCGGCTGAGGAACAAGCCGCTGGGATCGGTGATGCCCTCGATTCCATGGTCGCTCATCAGGAAGCAGCCGACCTCGTCGGTAGGCCCGAACCGATTCTTCGAAGCTCGGCCGAGCCTGAGGCCACCGTGGGGGTCGCCGTCGAAGTTCAGCACGACGTCGACAAGATGCTCGAGCAGTCGGGGGCCAGCTACCGAGCCATCCTTGGTGACGTGGCCCACCAGAACTGTCGCGATGCCGCGTTCCTTGGCCACCTTGATCAAGGCGCTCGCAACCTCACGCACCTGCGTGACCCCACCGGCCCCGCCTTCGACTTCGGCCGCTGAGACGGTTTGCACCGAGTCGAGAACCAGCAGGCCTGGGGCTACGGCGTCGATGTGCCCAAGAACTGTGGATAGATCCGTCTCGGCCGTGAGCCAAAGGTTGGCGTGGACTGCGTTGATCCGATCTGCTCGCAGCCGAACCTGGGCAGCTGACTCTTCAGCTGTCACGTACAAAGTGGTGACCCCGGAACGTGCCGACCTCGCGGCGACATCGAGCAGCAACGTGGACTTGCCGACACC
>JBJMHG010000065.1:0-7230 GCA_045807485.1 Actinomycetes bacterium | reverse complement strand
GTCTCCGAGGGTGAACCAGTCTGGCGGTACCTCGTATGCAGCGATCTCCTCCCGAACGGTGAACGTTTCGTTCGCGCGACCCCCGCCTTGGGCTTCGTCGATGCCTTCGCCGAGGGTGTACATGACGGTGTCGAGGTCAGGGCAGACCCGCAAGCCGAACAGCGTGATGTCGTCCGCCGTGTTGCCGACCACCGAGATCTCGGCGTGGCGCCAGTCGTCCTGGCGTCCGGCCAGGTGCAGCTTCAGACCGCGAAGAAAACGCGCCGCGCCGGTACCCCCTGCCAGTGCGGTGATTTGCATGGCAGCATCCTTTCAGTGAGCAGGTCACCAGATCTCGAAGCCTTGGCTCAGCACTGGTCCGACGCACTGGCCTCGTGGGCCATCCCGGCGGAGATCCTGGCGCAGGCAGAGCGTGACCCGTGGGCACTGCCGGTCGAACGCTTCGCTGAACGTGCAGACCGAGCTGTCAAAGAGCCCGAAGGCCCGTCGTTCGAGCGGGCCGCAGAGCCGCTCAAGCAGCGGCCGGGCTCGGTTCTCGACGTTGGTGCGGGCGCCGGTGCGGCGTCGCTTCCGCTGGCTCGGTGGGCCACGCGTATCACCGCAGTCGACGACCAACCGGCCATGCTCGACGCATTCGATGAGCGCGCCACCGCGCTCGGTGTCGATCACAGCACCGTCGAGGGAAGGTGGCCGGAGGTCTCGGCCAAGGTGTCCTCGCACGACGTGACGGTGGTGCACCACGTCGTCTACAACGTCCCAGACCTTGTTCCGTTCCTGCGAGCTCTCGATGCCGCGACTGTGCGACGGGTGGTGCTGGAGCTGCCGACCCATCATCCGCTGACCTGGATGAATCCACTCTGGAAGCGGTTTCACGGTGTCAGCCGCCCCTCAACTCCCGCCGCGGGAGACCTCGTCGAGATTCTGAGTGCTTTGGAGGTGACCGACCTCCGCGCCGAGTACTGGATGACCGAGCGAGAAGCGGGATTCGCAGCCGAGGCTCAGGACCGGATGCCACAAGCGGAGCTGATCGCGCAACGGTTGTGTCTGCCGAGCACCCGGGCTCAGGAAGTTGCGGTTGCCCTCGACGACATCGATCGAACGCATCGCGACCTCGTGACGGTGAGCTGGACTCCCGCGCAGTGACGGCTAAGCCGCTCTACGGCTCGGTCGACCCAGAAAGGTCCGAACGGTCGAGGCGGGCGGCTGGGATCCTGGCCGTGACCTTCGTCGGCCCACAATAGTGCCCTGACCTGCGCATTTGTGGACCCCGGCCGCCGCCTCGATGATCGTTCTGTAGTGACACAACCACGCTCGGTGTCTCGGAATCATCACGAGTAGCAGAGAAAGTGTTGACAGGAGGGCAACGACACCCCTGTAATTCCACGCATGTCATTCGTCAGTTAGTCCCGGGGCTTGCGACGGCCCCCTGCGCCCACAGTGCGACGGGGTGTCGTCGAAGGCGAGGGTCACGGGACGAGCTGGTCGAGAGGGTCGAGGAGGCATGGTGACTCAGGTCATCTACAAAGCCATTGCAGCAAGCACGGGCGGAATGATCATCGAGCGCCCGGTCGCAACCACCGTCGATGTCGGCGAGCCGATCGACTTGTTCGATGAGCAGGCCGAAGAACTCACCGAACTGGCGTGGCAGGAGCGTGCGCTCTGTGCCCAGACTGATCCGGAGGCCTTTTTCCCGGAAAAGGGTGGCTCTACGCGTGAGGCCAAGAAAGTCTGCCTCGGCTGCGACGTACGCGGTGACTGCTTGGAGTACGCGCTTGCACACGACGAGCGCTTCGGCATCTGGGGCGGATTGTCCGAGCGAGAGCGTCGCCGCTTGAAGAAGGAAGCGGTGTAGCCGCCGCGCGTTCTGCGCATCTGACACAGCCCACCGGTCGCACCCCGCCTGGCGGCTAATACGTCTCTCGACGCCACGTAGGGTGGGGCGCCGACCATGACCGAAGCCCCCCTCTCAAGCGCTTCCGGCCGCGACCACCGTTCTCAGGCGGTCGTGGCCGTGCTGGTCTGCCACAACGGCGAGCAGTACCTGCCGAGAACCCTCGCAGCGCTAGCTGCCCTGAACCCGGCACCGGCCCATGTGGTCGCGGTCGACACCGGCTCGGCCGACCGGACGGCGGCCTTGCTTGCCGAGGCCGTCGGTACCGGTTCTGGAGCCGTGGACAGTGTCATCACGATGCCGAGCGACACCGGCTTCGCCGAGGCGGTGCACGCGGGCGTTGGGGCCGCGCCCGACTCTGAGTGGCTGTGGTTCTTGCACGACGACTCCGCCCCCGAGGCCGATGCGTTGGGCGTCCTGCTTCGTGCTGCGTCGGCCCAAACGTCGGTGGCGGTGTGGGGTCCGAAGGTGCTCGGCTGGGACGAGCCACGCCGGCTGCTCGAGGTTGGAGTCAGCATCTCGCAGTCGGGTCGCAGGTACACCGGTCTCGAGAGCGGTGAACAGGATCAGGGTCAGTACGACGGGCAGCGCGATGTCCTTGCGGTCGGTAGCGCCGGTCTGCTGTCGTTGAGAGAGGTGTGGAGCGATCTCGGCGGATTCGAGCGGGCGCTTCACTTCTTCCGAGAGGACGTCGATTTCGGCTGGCGGGTCAACCTCGCCGGTCATCGCGTCGTCGTGGCCACTGACGCAGTCGTTCACCACGCTGAGTCGATGGCGCGTGGACGTCGCACGGTTCAGAGCGCATCCGGCCATCGAGCTGTCGCGGTCTTTGATCCGTACTCGTACGACCGGGCCAGCGCTCTGTTCACATTGCTCGCGAACGCGCGGTCGTCGACGTTGTTGCTGCGCTGGCTATGGCTGTTGTTACAGACGCTGCTACGAGCACTCGGCTTCGTCCTTGGCAAAGCTCCGCGTGAAGCGGCGGCTGAGACGGCCGCCATCGCAACCGTGCTGCTTCGACCCGGCCGGATCCTTCGCGTGCGTCGGTCTCGACGTCGTTGGCGCTCCATACCGCACAGGTCGCTCCGCACCTTCTTCCCGCCGCGCGGGCAACAGCTGCGACACACGGTAGAGACTCTGGCCGGATCGCTGACGATCGAGGCCGATGTTCAAGCGGCCGCAGGTACAACGGTCGAATCAGGGCCGGTCGAAGAAGACCTCGACTCCTTCTCCTCCGCAGGTTCGGGCCGCTTGCGCCGTCTGGTGCGCACGCCGGGGGTGCTGTTGTTCAGCGGTTTGCTGCTGGTGCAGCTGTTGGCGTGGCGCGGCCTGTACCGCAGCGGGGTGCTGCACGGAGGTGCGTTGCTTCCGACGCCGACGGGTGCATCAGACGTCTGGCAGGCGTACGGGTCGGCGTGGCATCCAGTGACACTCGGCAGCGACACGATGTCGCACCCGTCAACGGCTGTTCTTGGTGTGCTGTCGACGTTTCTTTTCGGTCATGCGTCCTGGGTCGTTCCGGTCGTGCTCGTGGTAGGGCCGCCGACCGCCGGCGTACTCGCGTACCAGGTGACGAAGTCGTTCGGGCTTTCGCGCAGGATCCGGCTTGGAGTCGGCGTCGCCTACGCCCTCAACCCCGTGACCCTTGCAGCCACCGCGCAAGGACGGTGGACGACGGTTCTGGTGCAGGTGTTGCTCCCACTGGCCGGAATCGCGACGGCTCGGGCGCTCGGTGTTGGTAGGCAGGGTGTTGGACGACGGGGTGTTGGACGACAGGGTGTTAAACGACAGGGCGTTGGTCAGGGGGAGCCGTCCGGATCCGGTACATCCGGACGCGCAGCCGCTGTTGCCGTGCTTGCGTTCGCGGCGATCCTGGCGTTGTCTCCGCCGATGCTCGCACCGCTCGCAGCAGTCGCGGTCGTAGGCGCAGTACGGCTGAAGGGTTCGCGTCGACTGCTGTCACTGTCGTTGCTCATCGGACCGATCCTCGTGCTGGCGCCGTGGTGGCAAGTGGTGGTGAACGACCCGGCCACGCTCTTGCTGGAGCCGGGCGTTCGCATGACGCTCGACACCGAACCGCCGTGGCACGCCGCGTTCTTCGATCCAGGGGGCTGGTGGTCGCTTCCCTGGTGGATGGGCATCGGTCTCACACTCGCCGTCGTCGCTTCCGCGCTGCGAGCCGTCGACGCGCCACCAGTGCGTCTAGGGCTGGTGGTCTTCGGGTTCGCTCTGACGTCGGCGCTCATCCTCGAGTCGATCACTGTGACTCCCGACAACACCTCGGCCCCGGTGGACCCCTGGTCGGGGTCCATCCTCATCCTCGGGCTGGCCGCAGCACTGGTCACTTCAGCTGTGGCGGTTCGCGGCGCGCGCCACCGCATGTCGAGGGCAGCGTTCACCTGGAGGCAACCGGCACTTGCCGTGGTCACGGCGCTGGCTGTGGCGAGCCCGTTGCTCTGGGTCGTCACATGGCTCGGACACGGAGCCAGCGGTCCACTCGACCGGGGCTCGGCGAACCCGCTCCCCGCTTTTGTGCGTGCGCAGTCAGTGCTTCCGGAGCAGATTCGTACCCTGGTTCTGCAGCCGGACCAAGGAAGGCTCGCGTACACGGTGCTCCGGTCGCGTGGTGCCCAGTGGGGAGACGTCGAGACGGCACCATCGACGGCAGAGATGGCCTCATTGGACGCAGTTGTGTCCGACCTCGCGTCCGGCCGAGGGTCTGCTCCTGTCGACGAACTGACCGACAGAGCGGTGCAGTACATCTTGGCGGTGCCACCGGTCGACGAAGACCTGGAGGCGGCCCTCGACTCAGCGCCTGGTCTGCTCCGGATCGCCAACCCGGGTGACTCTTCGTTGTGGCAGATTCAGGAAGAGACCGGTCGGGTTCGACTGCTCGCCTCAAACGGGCATCGCGAGGTACTGCAGTCTGAAGACCGAGAAGACCCCGGCGCCGCGACGGTACAGGTGGAAGCGGCGGAGACCAGCCGCGTCCTCGAGCTAGCCGAACTTGCCGATGATGGATGGAGTGCCACCGAGGTTTCCGACGGCGAGAGCCAAGAGCTACCGACGTCCTCGACGTCGGAGTGGGCGTCGCGCTTCACCGTGGGCGCGACCGCAGCTGAGGTCACCATGTCGGTACAAGACCGCCTTCGGGTCTGGATGCTGTGGGGCCAGCTCGTCGTTGTCGTGCTTCTCGTTCTTGCCGCCTTGCCTGGTCGTGCCCGTCGCGACGAGGAGGCCGTGTGATGAGTGAGCAGCCGGTGAGTGCTGCACCCGGTGGGCGTCGCGCGCCTCGCCAGCCAGGCGTCTACCTGGTGATCGTGGTGGCCTTTGTCGTCACTGCCTCGGTATTGGCGACGGTCGTTGCTCAGGACCGGTCGGGCCTGGCGGCGCAGACCCCAGAGGTGGTCCCCGTGACAGAGACGGTGGTGGCCTGTCCGGGGCTGCGCTCACGTGAGGGCTTCACCCAGTCCGCTGTAGCGGCTGCCACCCCTCCGAAGGTTCCTGGCGTTGATCCGGATGCGCAGGGCAGTGGTGTCGTCCGCACGCTCGACCCCAAGCTGTCCAATGAGAAGACCTTGATCAGCCTGCGGTCGCCCGGTGACCGCGGCGCTTACGTGGGCCGAAACGGGGAACGCGATTCGGTCACCGGCTCGGCCAGTGGTTCACTCGCCCCTGGATTCTCGGTGACCCAGACCGAGCGCACCGTCGATGGGCAGGGACGCGGCCTGGCCTCGACGCAGTGCCAGCCGACCGGCACCGACTTCTGGTTCGTTGGTCCAGCTTCTGGGGTGGGACAGCGGGCGGTGCTCGTGCTCACCAACCCCGAGGACGCGCCAGCCACGGTGGACGTCACGATCAACGGCCCCAAGGGCCTGGTCGACGCGCCAGGAGCTCGGGGGATTCAGGTCGATCCGCGAACCCGCACCGAGATCAGGCTCGACGAGGTGGCGCCGGGAGAGAAGGTCCTCGGGCTGCACGTCCAAGTTCGGATCGGACGGTTGTCGGCCGCCATCACCGAGACTGATGTCAAAGGATTCGACCCGCTCGGCACCGACTGGTTCCCTGCGGCCCAGGCACCGGCAACCCAGGTTGTCGTGCCGGGAGTGCCGGCGGTGAACCAGGGCCGCGACTCTTCGGTTCGACTCGACTTGGTAGCACCAGGAGAGGCGGCAGTCGCCACGTTGTCCATCGTGACGCCCGAGGGATCGTTCGCCCCAGAGGGCGTAGACGTTGTGCAGGTACCTGCGGCTGGCGTTGCCTCGGTCGACCTCACCGACGCGCTCCGAGACGAACCCGCGTCGGTCGTCATCTCCTCGGACGTACCAGTGACCGCTGGTGCGCGGGTCGAACTGAGCGACCCCGACCTCTTTGGTGACGCACTCTTTTTAGCGGCTGCTCAGCCGCTCACCGCACCCGCTGTCGTTCCCGACAACCGAACCACCAAAGACCTGCAGACTCGGCTGATCTTCTCCGCCCCTGAGGGAGCCGCTGGCGCCACCGTGACTGCGTTCGCCGGCGGGAACGAATGGAATGTCGGACGCGTCGACCTGCAGGCGGGGACGACCGACGTCTTGACCATCGATCCGCCGAAGGTGAACGGCAAGACCATCAACTCCTTCGGGCTGGTGGTCACGCCGCGTTCTGGGTCTGAAAACGATGGACCGCTCTACGGCGTCCGGATGCTCGACGAGGAGGGCCCGCGGGGACCACTCGTGACGTCTTTCCCGTTGCGCACCGCTCGCCTGTTGGCCACGGTTCCAGAGGCCTACCCCGCCGTGCCTCTCGGAGCGACGTCGTGAACCCAGCCGGCACAGGCCGATCCAGTCGCTGCACGACACGGAGCGCGCTCACCTGGCAAATGACCGGCGGCGGCCCGCGGGCCCGGTACCGTCACGCTCCGTGAGCCCCATGAGGCGATGCTCGCGCACCGCATGCAATCGCGCCGCCGTGGCGACGCTGACGTATGTCTATGCCGACTCCACCGCCGTCGTCGGCCCACTCGCGACCTACGCCGAGCCGCACTGCTACGACCTGTGCGAGGTGCACGGCGACCGGCTGACTGCTCCGCGTGGGTGGGAGATCGTCCGCCTCGCCCCTGATCCAGCCATGCTGGGCCCGAGCAGCGACGATCTGGAGGCCCTCGCCGACGCGGTTCGGGAGGCCGGGCGTCCCACCGACACCGCTCTCGATCGAGAGCGTGCTGCTCCCGAGGCAGTGGCGCAGCCTGGCTCACACTCCGGACGCCGTGGACACCTCTTCGTGCTGCCTCCGCTCGAGGACGCCGATCTCTAGCGCAGCGTCCAATTAGACCGTTTTGCGTTGTTTGTTCTTTTCAT
>JBJMHG010000064.1:0-3488 GCA_045807485.1 Actinomycetes bacterium | reverse complement strand
TTTGTGAGCGAAATCGTCGGTTCCGATTCCTGGCCCGTCTCCCCACCCCTGGTAGGGTCCAAGATCTTCGATCGACCCCTTGGACACGACGGCCGACGGCCAAGCCCGAACCACGTCGTCTGCAGCTGATCCCAAGAACCGCACCATGCCGGGTTTGGCGTTGATGGCGCCACCGACGGACAGAACCGCCGCACCCGGATAGGCAGGAGAGCCAGCCACAATGCCGACGACGCCGCTGCTGTACTTGTTGTCGAGCGGCGTCGGGTGCGGCAGTAGCCCTGCCACGTCCTGGTTGTCGAGGGAGGTGATCGAGGGCACCACTGCGTCCTCACCGAGGCCGATGTCTGCCAGGTCGACGAGACCGCAATGCATCGCCCCCGGCTGCAACAGCAGTCCTGGTTTCATCAAGCCGAAGGTGACGGTGACATCGGCCCAGACGGCATCGTCGCCAGCCAACCCAGTGTCGGCGTCCACCCCCGACGGCAGGTCGACGGCAACCACCAGCGCTCTGCTGGTCGTTGCACTCTCAGCCAGAGCTGCTGCCGGCTCGCGGAGCCCGCCCTTTCCACCGATGCCGAGGATTCCATCGATGACGAGGTCAGCCTCGCCGATCGCTGCCTTGGCGTTGGTCATGCTGAGGATCTGGCAACCACGTCGACGAGCCTCTTGTGCGCCCGATTGGTGCATGTCAGCGCCCACCGGCACCACCTTCACCTGAGCGCCCCGTCTTGCCAGCTGGCTGCCACTGAAGAGCGCGTCGCCGCCGTTGTTACCGCTGCCGGTAAGGACGACAACAGACGCCCCATAGACGCCGCCTCGGTGACTCAGCAGCAGCTGAGCACATGTCGATGTCAGTGCGGTCGCGGCCCGCAGCATGAGATCGCGCGCTGGTATTCGCCGGAGAACTGCTTGCTCAGCAGTGCGGACCTCTTCGACCGTGTGGACGCCGCGCATCAACTACGCCGACCTCTCGTTGCCTGACGCTTCATGACTCGGCGACCACAACCGCCGAGGCAATGCCTGCGTCATGGCTCAACGACAGATGAAGTATCGCCGCGCCCAGCGAAGAGGCACGTGCCTCGACAGTTCCGCGCAGCGAGAAAATCGGACGCCCTTCAGCATCTTTCACCACTTCACAGTCATGCCATTGCAATCCTCCTGGGGCTCCGAGAGCCTTCGCCAGGGCCTCCTTTGCGGCAAACCGAGCAGCCAACGAAGCAATCGGGAGAGAACGCTCGCCAACCGTAAAGATGCGGTCGCGCAGAGCCGGAGTTCGTTGCAACGTCTCGGCGAACCGCTCCACATCGACCACGTCGATACCAATCCCTACGATCACAGCGGCAAGTCTCCCATCGGACGACGACTGATGGACTCGTTCTCGACGACGTACTCCATCAGCAAACCGTCGTGCCACCCTTCTCCATCGACATCTCGTTCATAGCGGCGCATCACCCCTACGGGAACAAATCCGCAAGCGCGGTAGCAGGCGATTGCCCGTTGGTTGCCAGCAGCAGGGTCGATCACCACGCGGTGATGGCCCCGCGCCACAAGGTGGCGCATCACCAGGGTGATCGCTTCTCGACCGAGACCTTGACCCTGAGCGGACTCCTCGACAAACAGATCTATCCCGGCGTGGCGATAACGCTCATCGTCGTTCTCGTACCACTGAATGAAGCCCACGAGGCGATCGGCGACCCACATCGACCGCATCTCGGTTTCTGGGTCGTCAAACGGCCAACTCTGTGCTTCGACACTGCCCCACCACCGATGCACTGACGGCGAGTATCGAATCTCTTTCAGTCGCTCAACGTCGTCCGGTTGGACTGGCAGCAGCCGCAACCGATCTCCGAGAAGGGGCTCTGCTGTCGTCACTCCACCGTCACGGATTTGGCGAGGTTGCGCGGCTGGTCGACGTCGTAACCTTTGGCCGTCGCGATCTCACAGGCAAGTACCTGCAAAGGAACTGTGGCAACAAGCGGCTGCAGCAGCGTCGGCACCGCTGGGATTGTCACAAGGGTGTCGGAATAGGGACGCACTGTCTCGTCGCCCTCTTCGGCGATCACGATGGTGCGGGCTCCGCGCGCGCGGATCTCTTGGATGTTGCTCACAATCTTGTCGTGCAGGACCTTTCGACTCTTGGGAGGCACGATGACGACGACCGGAAGGCCCTGCTCGATCAAGGCAATCGGGCCGTGCTTGAGCTCGCCGGCAGGAAAGCCCTCGGCATGCATGTACGCGAGCTCTTTGAGCTTGAGGGCACCTTCCAGAGCCACCGGATACCCCACATGACGCCCGAGGAACAAGACCGCCTTGGCATTGGCGATCTCGCGGCCGAGTGCCCGCATGGGCTCTACGGTGTCAAGGACTCGTTCGACTGCTGCTGGGATGTCGGCCAACTCGCGCACGTGACGGTTGATCTCGTCACCCCACTTGGTACCGCGAATCTGTGCCAGGTAGAGGGCCACTAGGTGTACCGAGACGATCTGGGTGAGAAACGCCTTGGTCGAAGCGACAGCTACCTCAGGTCCGGCGTGCATATAGACCACGGCATCAGACTCTCGGGGGATCGTCGAGCCGTTGACATTGCAGATGGCGAGAACGCGCGATCCCTGCTCGCGGGCATGTCGTAGTGCCATGAGGGTATCCATCGTCTCCCCCGATTGGGAGATGGCGATCACGAGCGTGCTGCGGTTGAGGATCGGGTCGCGGTATCTGAACTCTGAAGCCACCTCGACCTCAACCGGGATCCTGGTCCAGTGCTCGATCGAGTACTTGGCCAGTAGTCCGGCGTGGTAGGCGGTTCCGCACGCCACAACGATGACCTTGTCGATGTCGCGTAGCTCGTCGTCGGACAGCCGCATCTCGTCCAGTCGCAGATGGCCCTCGTCGTCGAACCTGCCAAGCAGTGAGTCCGCTACTGCTCTGGGCTGCTCGTGAATCTCTTTGAGCATGAAGAAGTCGAAGCCACTCTTTTCAGCTGCTGACCCGTCCCAGTCGACGTCGTACTCGACGACATCGGCCGGCTCACCGCTGAACGTGGTCACTGTGACGTCGTCTGCACGAAGCTCGACTACCTGATCCTGACCGAGCTCGATTGCCCGGTGGGTGTGAGCGATGAACGCGGCGACATCGCTGCCGAGAAAGTTTTCACCCTCTCCTCGTCCTACCACCAAGGGCGAGTTACGCCGGGCACCGACAACGACGTCGGGCTGGTCGGCGTGCACCGCTACCAACGTGAAGGCGCCCTCAAGCCGGCGACAGACGGCCCTCATCGCCTCGGCAAGGTCACCAGTGAACTGCCTGGCAAGAAGGTGTGAGACGACTTCGGTGTCGGTGTCAGACTCCATGGTCACGCCCGACGCCTCCAGCTCGCCCCTGAGCGCGGCGAAGTTCTCGATGATGCCGTTGTGCACCACGGCGACTCTGCTGGCGGCGTCCAAGTGCGGATGCGCGTTGCGGTCGGTCGGCGGGCCGTGCGTGGCCCAGCG
>JBJMHG010000063.1:0-6818 GCA_045807485.1 Actinomycetes bacterium | reverse complement strand
CGGATGTGACCTACGGCACGAACAACGAGTTCGGGTTCGATTACCTCCGCGACAACATGGTCACCGAGCTCGACGAGCGGGTGCAGCGCGACCGAACCTTCGGCATCGTCGACGAGGTCGACAACATCCTCATCGACGAAGCCCGCACGCCGCTGATCATCAGCGGCCAGGCCGAGGAGTCGGCCGACCTGTACTACCAGTTCGCACGGCTCATGCCCCGGCTCCGGGAGCGCCCCGCCGACTGGCAGGAGGGCGACGAGGACGAGGGCGACTACTTCATCGACCTCAAGGACCGGGCGGTCTCGCCGACCGAGGCTGGCATCGAGAAGATCGAGAAGCTCATCGGCGTCGAGAACCTGTACGACGCGGATCCCCGCTACGCCCGGCACTTCGACCAGGCGCTGAAATCCCACGCGCTGTACCTGCGCGACCGCGACTACATCGTCAAGGACGGCGAGATCATCATCGTCGACGAGTTCACCGGCCGGCAGATGCCGGGCCGGCGCTGGAGCGAGGGCCTGCACCAGGCGATCGAGGCCAAGGAGGGCCTCCGCGTCCAGCGCGAGACCGTGACCATGGCCACGATCACGTTCCAGAACTACTTCCGCCTGTACGACAAGCTCGCCGGCATGACCGGTACCGCGATGACCGAGGCCAATGAGTTCCACCAGATCTACAAGCTTGGTGTGGTTCCGATCCCCACGAACCGCCCGATGGTGCGTGCTGACGAGGCTGACCTCGTTTACCGAACCGAAGACGCCAAGTTCAACGCCGTCATCGACGATCTCGTCGAAAGGCACGAGAAGGGTCAGCCAGTTCTGGTCGGCACCACCAGCGTCGAGAAGTCCGAGCTGTTGTCCGGACAGCTCAGGCGTCGAGGCGTTCCGCATGAGGTGCTGAACGCCAAGAACCATGAACGTGAGGCGCAGATCGTCGCGCAGGCCGGCCGAAAAGGCGCCGTCACCGTGGCTACCAACATGGCCGGACGCGGCACCGACATCATGCTCGGTGGCAACCCCGAGTTCATGGCAACGGCAGAGCTCGCCCAGCGCGGACTCTCGACCACCGAAGACCCCGAGGCCTACGAAGCAGCGTGGCCAGATGCTCTCGAGAAGGCCAGCAAGTCGGTGTCCGCTGAGCACGAAGAGGTCGTCGGGGTTGGCGGTCTCTACGTACTTGGTACCGAGCGTCACGAGTCGCGACGCATCGACAACCAGCTGCGCGGCCGCTCTGGCCGTCAGGGTGACCCTGGTGAGACGCGCTTCTACCTGTCGTTGGAAGACGACCTGATGCGCTTGTTCAAGGGCAATGTCGTGGACGCTTTTCTGACCCGCTTCAACATTCCTGATGAGGTGCCAATCGAGGCGAAGATGGTGACCAATGCCATCAAGAGCGCTCAGGGCCAGGTCGAGGCGCAGAACTTCGAAACGCGCAAGAACGTCTTGAAGTACGACGATGTGCTGAACCGTCAGCGCCAGGTGATCTATGCCGAGCGCCGCCGCGTCCTCGAAGGTGAAGACGTCCACGACCAGATCGAGCACATGCTGCGCGACACCGTCGAGGGGTACGTGCGCGGAGCCACCTCCGATGGCTTTCCTGAGGAGTGGGATCTCGAGCAGCTGTGGACAGCGCTGAAGACGCTGTATCCGGTTGGTGTCACGATCGACGGTCTCGAAGAGGCGTCCGGAGGTGACCGATCCGGACTGTCGGCTGACTTTCTCGTCGCCGAGATCCTCGACGACGCTGACGCAGCACTTGCGCGGCGTGAGCAAGATCTGGGTCACGACGCCATGCGAGAGCTGGAACGACGCGTCGTTCTCTCGGTCCTCGACCGCAAGTGGCGCGAACACCTGTATGAGATGGACTACCTCCGCGAAGGCATCGGTCTGCGCGCGATGGCACAGCGCGATCCGTTGGTGGAGTACCAGCGTGAGGGATTCGACCTCTTCGCGGCGATGATGGACGGCATCAAGGAAGAGTCGGTCGGCTTCGTATTCAATCTCGAGGTCGAAGTCGAAGCGCCCGCGGCTGCGGACGCCGGCGTCTCACCTGACGACTCAATGCCGTTTGCCGTTGCGCCCGAGATTCATGCCAAAGGCCTGGACGAGGAGCACATTCAAGCCGGTCTGCAGTACTCGGCGCCGACCCTCGACGGCGGTGGTGATGGTGGAACTGCCACCCAGGTCACTGCCACGACGGCCACGACGGCCACGGCGAAGGATGGGCAGTACGCGGGGACGCCCCGCAACGCACCGTGTCCGTGTGGTTCGGGGAAGAAGTACAAGAAGTGCCACGGCGCACCTGGGCGCGCCTGACGTACTGATCGCTCGTGGCACAGCGTGACACTGACTGTTCCAGCCGCGGTCTGCCTCCCGGCAGAGCGCTCATGCCCAGTCCAGCTCGGTACAGAGCCAACGACCTTTTTGCCACTCCAGCCGAAGCGCCAGCGCGCGACAACGGTCAGCGCCCTTGGTGACGATGGACACCTCAGCAACCTCTGGGCTCGGATGACAGACGTGAACCGACCTGACCTGTTCTGCGGTTCGACCGCGTGGACGTGAGTTGTCGACGCAACGAGCGGTGAGTTGATGGCGGCGTTCAAGCCGTCGATAGACCTCTGGTTGCACCCATGACGTCAGTTGGGTGACTGGCCGCTCAGCGGCGACCACCTCGAGAACCGCCTGGGCGAGCCGAGCTGCCCACGGCACGATGCTCGAGCGCGGATGCCGCACCACCAGTTCGGGCACGGCGGGTACCGCAGGCAGGCCGCTGGGGAGGCAGAACTCCAACGGAAGCGGTGGTTGCTCGGACTGAGCAGCTGCAGCGCGGCCGAGGGGGGCGTCAAGCTCGCGGTCCGGGCTGCAGGGCCACACCGGACCGGGAACCAGTCGGAGCCGTGGAGTTGTCGGCTCTGGAGGATTGGCCGGTGGATTGGATGCGGCGAGAGCAGGCACACGGCACTCCTTGCTTGCGTTTGATGCAGTTTGCTTACGTTTAATGTCACCCAATCAGGATCAGCAGCATTTGACCAGCCCGGCGGCCAGGCTGGGGACAGGGGTGGGGAAAGTCAGCGTTTCCTCGGTGAGCTCCCGTGGCCGTGGCTACGGTTCCCGCGTGGAGTCTTGGGAAGCCGAGCAGCGGTGGGGACAAGCAGAAGACCGCGCTGATCGCTCCGACGAGCGGCTCGTGTCTCACGGAGTCGAGCGGCGATGGGTCGATCAGGCTGCGGCCGAACGCCGCGAGGTGGAATGGGCCGCCACCTCGTGGGGTGCCCTGGTGGCCGGCGCGACAGGAGACTTGGTCGAGGTAGCTCTCAGTACGGATTCGACGGTAGCGGGCCGCTTGATCGACTCGGGTCGGGGCTGGTGTCTGATCGACAGCGGGACTCGCTACACCCTCGTGCTGCTCGACCAGGTGACGACTTTCGTTGCCGCGGCCCGGGTGTTGCCAGAAGCGTCGATACAGCGCGGCGTTGGCGCAGTACTGCGCCGCTGGGCGCGGATGCGCGAGCAGATCACTGTAGAGCTCACGAACGGCAACCGGATCGCAGGCAGCGTGACCGAAGTGATGTCGGACGCGGTGTGCGTGGTGACCGAGACCGAATCGCCGCGTCGGGTGGTGATTCCGCTGCGGTCTGTCGTCGCGGTAAGCGGTTCGATGATCGTCGTGGAATAGAGACATCCCTGATGGATATCCTTGTGCTGCACTCTCAGCCCGTAAGTACCGCTACGAACGTTCGTCGACGTTGAGCTCACTGGCCAGCTGCTCGGTGAATGGGTGGTCGGCGATGTATCGCTCGGTTTCTTGGTAGCGCTCTGCGATGAAACGCTCGAGCTCGCTCTCTTCGACGCGCCATTGGCCGCGTCCCCCGATTTTGATGCCTCGAAGCTGCCCACTGCGCACCAGCGCATAGGTCTGCGAGGACGACACGTTGAGCATTTCGGCAACGTCGGCGAGCGTGAGAAAGCGACGAGTCACCGCAGCAGTCTCCCAGGTCGTAGCACAACGTGACGGTGAGTTGCGTTGAGTGTTGATAACTACTCCAACGGGGGGTTGCCCCTGTGGAGCCCGCGCCATCACCGAGCGCTGTCGGGCATCATCGCTGCCCGCAACAAGTGGCCTCGCGCGAAGGTCGCGGGAACCCTGGGGGATGCGCAGTGACAGTGACCACAGACATCCACGGTCGGGGTGCCCAGAACAGCGCAAGCGTTGGCACGAGTCCGGCGGGGCTCCGGCTCTCCAGCCGGCGCTGGAAAGACCCGCGACTGCTTGTCGGCATCTTGCTGGTGGTTTGCTCGGCCGTCGGTGTCGTGTGGGTGGTCAACGCTGCCGATGACCGAGTCGCAGTGTGGGCCGTTCGCGGCGACCTTCCCGCTGGCAGCCCCGTTACTGCCGACAAGTTGGTCGACGTCGACGTGCAGGTACCAGAGCTCTCGGCGTACTGGACCGCTGACGACGCAGTGCCCGAAGACCTGGTGGCCTTGCGTGACTTCGCCTCAGGTGAGCTGCTGACTCGCGCAAACGTCGAGGTCTCGGACGCGTCCGACGTCCGAATCGTCACCCTGCCAGTGCTGCGCAACCAGATGCCGGCAGATCTGGACGTCGGTCGGCGCGTAGACGTGTATGTCGTGGAGCGGGGTGTCTCTGGTGAGCCAGACGGGCCACCACAGTTGGTGCTCCGCAACGCCATCGTGTCGTCCGTTGACGGCGACTCCGGAGCCTTCGGTGGGACCAGCCTTGAGGTCGGCGTCGCCTTGTCGTTGCCACAAGAGCAGGTTCCGAAGGTGCTCGATGCGCAGGCGAGCGGCACTCTGACGCTGGTTGATGTTCCGGTGGCAACGTCGTGACCTTGCGGATCGCGACGGCACTTACGGACGCGGAACGGGAGTCTCGCGTCGTGCAGGCGGTGATGACGATTCCGGACGCGGTAGTCGTACGACGGTGCCGCGACATCGTGGAACTGCGAGCAGTGGCTCATGCAGCACAGGTGGATGTCGTCGTCGTGGACGCCGGGCTACGTGGGCTAGACCGCGACGTAGTCACCAGTCTGGCTGCCGTTGGTGTCCGACTGGTGGCGTTAGGAGGCGATGACCTCACGGGGTTGGTTGGGCTCGGTGGCATGTCAGTGGTCGACGACCTGAGCGAGCTCTCCGAGGCGTTGCGACGACCTGTCCAGCACGAGGTCCATCCGGAAGAGTCGTTGGTGTCCGAACACGAATCCGGACGCGTGGTGGTCATGTGGGGACCGGTTGGCTCACCCGGACGCACCACGCTGAGCATCGAGCTGGCCGCGTCCCTCTGCCGGCGTGGCGAGGATGTAATGCTGGTCGATCTCGACACCACGGGGCCCTCGGTGGCTCAGCTCCTCGGGCTGATCGATGACACCTCGGGCGTCGCGGCGGCCGCCCGGCTGGCCGCTGACCGCGCTCTGACGCCTGAAGATCTAGCGGGCTTGGCGGTTGGTGTGCCTTCGGGTCCTCGGATCTTGGTTGGTCTGCCGGCGACCGAGCGGTGGACAGAGCTGCGAGCGGCATCGATCGACGAGGTACTCCGGTGTGCCCGAGCCACCGTGCCTTGGACGATCATCGACATTGGCGCCGGCATCGAAGGACAAGATCTCGAGTGGGTTGATCCAGATGCACCGCAACGCTATGCGGCTGCTCGTAGGGCGCTCGCAACCGCCGACGCCGTCGTGTGCGTGGGTCGGACCGACCCGGTCGGCCTCAGCCGACTCCTCCGGGAAGTCCCCAAAGTGCAGTCGCTGGCCCCCACGGCCGCACTCGAGGTGGTGCTCAATCGATCCCTCGCGCGCACTGACCTGCGGCAGGCCAGAAGTCTGGTGGGTGACCTTGCCGGCCTCGTCGTGCAAAGCGTCCCGGAGGACATCAAGCAAGTCAGAAAGGCGCAGTTGATCGGTGTTCCCGTCGGTGAGCTATCGGCCGGTTCACCTCTGGTGGTGGCCGTCGATCGGTTGGCTGACCACTTGCGAGAGCTGCTTGGTTCGTACGATCGAGGACGTGAGCGAGCTCAGAGGTCTCATCGTCGACTTCTACGGAGTACTCACCGACGGCATCGACACCGCAATGCGGGCGTGGTCTGACGTCGACGATATCGACTACGCGCACTTTCAAGATGCGATGGCCGACTGGTTCGGCGATTTCGGTGGTTTCGAGGCACGGTTCAACCCGGTCCATGCCCTGGAGCGGGGTGAGATGCAGATCCCCGACTTCGAAGCTGAGCTGGCCAAGCGCTTGGTTCGGCGAGATGGCCGTCCCGTCGAAGCCGACGGCCTGGTGCGGCGGATGTTCAGCCGATTCGAGCACGCTCACGACATGAGCGGTCTAGTACGTAGAGCCAAGCTGGCAGGAATCCGAACGGCGCTGCTCTCGAACTCATGGGGCGATCAGTACTTGCGTGACGGGTGGCACGACCTGTTCGATGCTGTGGTCATATCAGGCGAGGTGGGCATGCGCAAACCCGAGCGCCAGATCTTCGAGTACACCTTGGCTGAGCTGCAGCTCAATGCCTCCTCTTGTGTCTTCGTCGACGACCACGTCGGAAACATCCAAGCCGCTGCCCATCTCGGCATCATCGGGATATGGCATCAGGGCTACCGCAGCACAGCCGCTGAACTCGAGGCACTCTTCGGTCTGCCCCTAGCGTGAGACCATCGGGGCGTGGTCGATCGCCTCACTCCGCTGGACGCCTCCTTCCTCTACCTGGAAGAGAGCATCACCCCGATGCACATCGGTGGTCTGGCCGTGTTCGCCGCACCAGAGGTGCCGGTCGACACCACGAGGTTGTCGGATCTGGTCGAC
>JBJMHG010000062.1:0-3718 GCA_045807485.1 Actinomycetes bacterium | reverse complement strand
GCACGTTTTCACTCGATCTGTGCACTCTTAGCTTGGCGTGGGCAAAAGCCTCTTTAGAATTGATCAGGTCTTTGGGTTCAACCGTGATACAGAGGTAGCGATGGCAGCCACCGAGCTCCGGATCGACCAGTGACTTCGACTCCTACGTGATCCAGTACACCCGGCGCTTTGGACCTGAGACTGCTCAGACCAGTCGCCTGTATGGGCAATCCTCGTGAACCATGCCAGGCGTACCGGGCCGATCGGATCGAGTCGCCAAGTTCGCCCATCGAGTCAGATACCCAAGTCGTCAGACGGCCATGAGTAGCTTTCTGGAAAGATCTGCCTTGACCCCGCCTCGCTGCACCCCGTCGCTGACGTGGGGTCCTACAGCCGGGTCGCATAGAACGCCACGGCTGCGGCGGCAGCGACGTTCAGTGAGTCCACCCCACCGGCCATCGGTATTCGTACCCGGTAGTCCGCTACGGCCTGAGCCTCGGGGGTAACGCCTGCACCCTCCGTGCCAAGGATCAGGGCCAGATGCGGGTGCGCCTGCCCGTCGAACTCGTCTAGGTCGATTGACCCCTTCTGCGGTGTCATGGCCGCCACCGTGTAACCCAGTGACTTGAGCAGGTCGGTGTCCCCCGGCCATGAGGCGAGGCGCGTCCAGGGCACTTGAAAGACCGCACCCATCGAGACGCGTACGGAGCGTCGATAGAGCGGGTCCGCACACTCAGGCGTCACAAGGAAGGCGTCTACCCCAAGCGCCGCCGCGCTTCTTATCCCAGCACCGAGGTTGGTGTGGTCCACGACATTCTCGAAAATCGCGATGCGTGAACTTTGGGTGTGCAGCCTCTGAAGACTCGTCTGGTCGTGGACAACGATGCCTGTGGTGGAGTGCCGTTGAGCAGCTGACACCACCTCTTCGAGTGTCGGCAGGGGACGTCGTGCCATCGCCGCAAGCGCACCGCGATGCACCCGGTATCCGGTGATCGCATTCACCACGGCCTCATCGGCCAAGAGAACGGTCGTATCGGAAGGAAGGGGCAGGTCACCAACAGCTTCCACCCAACGGGGCGTGGTGAGAACTGATCGAACCCGATAGCCCGCCGCTAGTGCCCTCGCGATGACCTGATGACTTTCGGCCATGAAGAGGCCAAGCTCTGGCTCGAGCCGCTTGCGCAAACCGACATCGGTGAGGTTGCGATAGTCCGCGACCCGATCGTCGGTTGTGTCAACTACTCGCTCGACGATCATCAGCGCAGCAACACCACGAGAGCTACCAGACCGACACAGACGATGAAGAGTCGCAGCGCAACGTCAGGCAGCCGTCGCCCGTAGTGAGCGGCGAGGTAGCCACCGATGGTCGCGCCCACCGCCATGACCAGCGCGATCCCCCAGTCCACATCCGCGACCACGATGAAAAGCAGGGCCGCGATGGCGTTCACCACGGCTGCCAGCACATTCTTCAACGCATTGACACGCTGAATGTTGGCGTCTACCAGTGCTCCCAAGATGGCGATGAGGAGCACGCCTTGCGCGGCGCCGAAGTAACCGCCGTAGATACCGACCAGATAAACCAGAATCCATGGCACGACTCCGCCGACGATGTGCGTGTTGTGTGACACCGACAGCTTCCGGGCTACCCATGGCTGGATGGCCACCAGCAAGACGCCGAGTCCGACCAGTGCGGGCACGATGGTGTCGAAGGCCTTTTCCGGAAGTACGAGCAGGACGACGGCGCCGGTGAGGCCGCCCAGCAGGGATGCGGGCACATACCTTCTGATGCGCTCAGGTTGCTCCGCGAGCTCCTGGCGATAGCCCCAGCTTCCGGCGACGGAGCCGGCCACCAGACCCACCGTGTTGGAGACATTGGCAGTCAGAGGTGGGACACCCAGGGTGATTAGGGTGGAGAAGGTCACCAGGGTCCCTGAGCCAACGAGGGCATTGATTGCTCCACCCGCCATGGCGGCGGCGAAGACTGCGAGCCACTCCCAACCGCCGATCACGGGCACACCCTGCCATCCCAACCTCGTCAAGCCGCGCTCGGCTCTGGCCGATGTTCACACCATGAGCCCGACGCCTCGGACGCGCCGGGCAGCGACTGCTGCCCGTGCCCGTCTCCGCACGGCGTCCCTCATCACCGTCGCGGTGACGCTGGTCGTGATCGCCATGGTGCCGGGCTCTGCAGGCGCGGAGACTGCTGACGAGGCAAGAGCTAGAGCCGACGCGGCCGCCGAACGAGTCTCGGCGCTGCAGGAGCAGGTCGAGGCGGCGCGCCACGAATATGACAAGGCCTTGCACCAAATCGCTGGCGCGGTCTCTCACGAGGTCAGCGCTGATCAGAACGCCGACGCAGCCGCCCACGCTGCCCTCGTTGCCGAGCAAGAGCAGGCATCCGCGGTCAGAGCCCTCGAGCAGTCGGGCGGCCAGTTGGGAATGCTCGCAGGCGTCTTGAACGCTGGCAGCCCGAGCGAATTCCTCGCTCGGTGGAAGCTTTCGACCGATGTCGTGTCGATGCTCTCGACGACCTCAGACATTCAGGCCGCCGCCGCCCAGCGCAGCCAAGACCTCGCCGACGAAAAGACAGCCGGAACCGGTCGATCGATGGTCGTAATGGCCGATGTGCAAGCTGCGTACGACCGTCTCAACGGGCTACTGGCTGAGCAGGAGGACATCCTGTCGACCTTGGACGCGCAAGCGCGACAGCTCGCAGAGGCAGAAAGGGTGGAGGCGCAGATTGCCGCAGAACGTCAGGCTGCAGCTGCCGCCGCTTCCACTGCGTCCGGGGAGGCAACAGCCGGTGGCATTCCCAAGTCGTACCTCGCCCTCTACCAGTCAGCTGCGGCGACCTGTTCGGGCCTGGCGTGGCCGGTACTGGCCGCGATCGGACAAGTTGAGAGTGGCCACGGCACAAACACCGGACCTTCGTCATCTGGCGCGATGGGTCCCATGCAGTTTCTGCCCAGCACCTTCGCCGCATATGCGGTCGACGGCGATGGTGATGGCGTCGCCGACATCTGGAGCCCGGCCGACTCGATCTTCAGCGCTGCCAAATACCTCTGTGCGAACGGGGCCGGCGGTGGACCGCGCGCGCTGTACAACGCGATCTGGCACTACAACCACGCGGACTGGTACGTGCAGATGGTGATCAACGTCGCGGGTGGCATCGCGCGCAACTTTGGCGAGCCGGTTCCGACGGTGGACGGACCGGTCCAATAGCCAGCCAGCAGTGCGGGTCGATCAGGGCCCGGACGGCCGCCGGAATGCTTCGCCGAGCTGGCTCACCGCAGCCGAGAGCTCGGCCGGGATGATCCAAAGCTTGTTCGAAGGACTCGCAGCGATCTGAGGCAACGCCTGCAGGTACTGGTAGGCGAGCAGTTTGGGATCTGGGTCGGCTCGGTGGATCGCATCGAAGACGGTCTGAATCGCCGTCGCTTCACCTTCAGCCCGGACGATCGCAGCACGGGCGGCGCCTTCTGCGCTGAGGATCGCTGACTGCTTGTTGCCCTCCGCCGTCAAGATGGCCGACTGACGAACACCTTCGGCGTTCAGGATCGTCGCGCGCTTCTCGCGCTCGGCACGCATCTGCATCTCCATCGCCTGCTGCACCGTCGCAGGCGGATCGATCGCCTTGATCTCCACACGATTGACGCGAATGCCCCACTTACCCGTCGCTTCGTCGAGTACACCGCGCAGCTGCATGTTGATGTCTTCGCGTGAGGTCAACGTCCGCTCA
>JBJMHG010000061.1:0-10522 GCA_045807485.1 Actinomycetes bacterium | reverse complement strand
CCGGGTCGAGCCCAGGCACCGGTCGAACCATCGGTGCTTCGACTCCGTTACGCCCGCGCCGACGCGCTTTTGCAGCTCGGTCGCCGCGACGAGGCGCTGGCGGAGTTCGGCGCCGTAGCCATGCTCGATCGGGTGGGTGCCACGGACGCCGCGGAGCGTGTGGCTGAGATTGAGTCCGGAGACTAGCTAGAGCGGGTCGGCCGCGGACTTCTCACGGCCCCACTCAGACTTTGGCTCGTCGGTGATGGACTCACCCTGGTATCGCGGCGGAACACCGCTCGCGGACGCCCAGACCAAGCGCCACCACGAGACGTTCGGATCGCGCTGCGGTGCGTGCTCGAAACCGCTGGTGCTGCGCACCACCGCCCACGCGAGAGGCCCGATCACGATCAGGGCGAGCACGGCTACACCCACGCCGATTGGCGGGAGGCCGACCAGCTTCAGACCGCTCGCAAACAGCACGACGACCAACGCCCGCCTGATGATTCCAGCTTGGCCGCGTGAGGAGACCCGAGCGCCGACGAAGACGCCGGGCAGCGCACCCAAGATGAGTGGAAGTGCCACCTCGGCGTGAAACTCACCGAGCACGATGTACGTGAGGGCCGCCGCCCCAACGAGCGGTACCGCTTGGACAAGGTCGGTACCCACCAACCCGCCGGCCCGTAAGCGCGGGTACAACAACAGCAGACCAACGATGATCAAAGAGCCCGAGCCCACTGACGTCATTCCTACGACGACACCGCCGATGACACCGATCAGCAGCGTCGGGATCGGCTTCACCGTGATTCCGAAGATCGAGTCACCGGTCTCTCCGACGATGCCGGCCGCCTGCTCGCGATAGTGCTGCCGAAGCGACACCAGGGCCTTCCCGACCATGGTGGTGACTGACAGCAGCAGCGCCACGCCGAGTGCGATCTTGATGAAATTGCCGACGGTCTCACTGTCGCCTACCGAGGTGATGATCAGCACCCCCGCCACGGCGGCCGGAACGGATCCGATCACCAGCCACTTGACGAGTTGAAGGTTGACGGTGCCGCGACGCAGGTGCACTGAGGCCCCCACCGGCTTCATGCACAGTGACACCACCAGGTCACTGCTGACCGCCGTGACTGGGTCGACTCCGAAGAAGAGAATCAGCAGTGGCGTCATCAGGGCACCGCCGCCCATGCCGGTGAGACCGACGACGAATCCTCCAATGACGCCCGCGATGACGAGGCCCAGGTCGATGCTGAAAAGGCCGAGATCGACTGTGGTTTGCATGAGGCTCCGAAGGTGTGGTGAACGACGTCGGCGCGTGCCCGCAGCCGCCCTGAGACTTTCCCTACTTACAAGGTGGGAAAAGCGTACCCCACTCGCTCTCCCCAAGCTGGATTCCGGAGGAGTTGTCCACCGATCAGGTCGTTGTTGGCGCGTTGGCAGCTTCGGTGGCCGAGGCTGCTGTGCCGAATCGAGCCAACAACCGCAGGACCAACAACCGAAGGAGAATGCCATGGCCGCCACTAGCTCCGTGCGCCAAAAGCAGCATCCGCTCAACGAGGTGCGTCTTCGGGGCAGACTGGCCGATCGGCCAGAGGTACGCGAGCTGCCCAGTGGGGATGAGGTGGTGACGTTCCGGCTTGTGGTTGGACGTCGGCGGTCTCGAGGCTCGCAGGTGTCTGTCGACACCATCGACTGCACGGTGTGGAGTGCGAGCCTGCAGCGACGAGCCGCCACGTGGGAAGCGGGGGAGGTCTTGGTGGTCGAGGGCGCACTGCGCAGACGCTTCTGGCGCTCTCCGCAGGGGGCCAGGAGTCGCTACGACGTCGAGGTGCAGAAGGTGACGCGAGTCCGCCGCGCGGACTGATCGGCGGTGTCGCAAGGCACAGAACGTACGATCGACATGTGAACGACCAGGCGCTCCCGCGTCCCGACGGGGACGCAGAACTTCCAGCTGGCGATGTCTACGACTGGTACCAACGAGGTTGTCGACTCCTCGACGAGGGCAATGCCGCGGCGGCCGTCCAGCTCCTGGCTCGGGTGAGCGAGAGCGAGCCGAGCGCACGGCACGCCCGCGAGACACTCGGACGCGCCCGACTGGCCGCAGGTCAGTACGCGGCTGCGGAGACCGACTTTGCGCACCTCGTCGCTTCGGCGCCCGATGACGACTACGCGCATCTGGGGTTAGGCATGGCGTTGGCGCGTCAGGGTCGCTTTGAAGAGGCCGTCGAGCACCTGGCGTTGGCGGTGGCTATGCGGCCTGACCGACCCGAGTACGCCTCTCAGCTGCAGCATGTGCGCGCCACATTGCGTGCGAGGGCCGACCCGCTATGACCGCGGCCCTGGCGGCGCTAGCGTGGCTGTCGTGAACAACGGCGACCTCGATGACAGAGCCACTGACCCAAGTCCCGATTCTGACCCCGCGCACCCTGGTCTCAACCCGTCGCAAGGCGACCCGACCGGATCGACGTCCGATGAGGTCGAACAGTCCGAACTCGACCTTGGCGTGATCTCGACCGGAACCACGGTCGTCGACCACGCGCTCAGCCCGTTGGAGGGCCTCGGCAATCTTCCCGTCGCCGATCACCCCCAGGTGTTCGAAAGGGTCCTCAGCGATCTGTCGGCCACGATGGCCGAGGGTGTGGCTGACGAAGGCTCACCCCGCGACGCCTGACCACGGGCATGGTTCGTCGTCGCCTCGATGCCGAGCTGGTCCGTCGGGGTTTGGCACGATCACGGCAAGATGCCAGTGACCTGGTGACCGCCGGTCGGGTGAAAGTGGCTGGTTTGACCGCTCAGAAGTCGGCTACCCAGGTTGACGCCGGCGTCGCCATCACCGTCAGCGACGGCGGCCATGAGTCAGCTCCGGTGTACGCATCTCGAGGAGCGATCAAACTGTTGGGTGCGCTCGACGTGTTCGAGCCGCGCGGACTCGTGGTGAGCGGCAAGCGTTGCCTCGACGCCGGCGCCAGTACCGGTGGATTCACCGACGTGCTGCTTCGCGCGGGAGCCCGTCAAGTTGTCGCCGTCGACGTGGGTTACGGGCAGTTGGCCTGGTCGCTGCAGAACCACCCTCGCGTCGCCGTTCGGGACCGCACCAACGTCCGCGATATCACGCTCGACACCACCGACGGCCCAGTGGACCTGGTGGTTGCTGACCTGTCTTTCATCTCCCTTCGTCTGGTGCTTCCAGCCCTGGTTGCGGTCAGCGGCCCTGACGCCGACCTCGTCCTGATGGTGAAGCCTCAGTTCGAAGTCGGCAAGGACCGGCTCCCTTCGGGTGGGGTGGTGCGTGACCGACTCATGCGGCGTGATGCCGTCATTGGCGTGGCGGACGCTGCGGCAGTGGCTGGTTTGGGTGTCATGGGCGTGACGGCGAGCCCATTGCCAGGGCCTGCCGGCAATGTCGAGTACTTTCTGTGGCTACATCGAGATGCGCCGCTGCTCAGCACCGCTGACGTGGATCGCGCGATCGAGGAGGGGCCGACGTGACGCCAGACCGCTCGCGCTCGGAGCGTCGGGTGCTTCTTGTCACGCACACCGGCCGAGAGTCTGCAACCGAGAGCGCGCGGCGGCTGGTGCACCGGCTACAGGACGCCGGCATCACCGTGCTGGCACCGGCCCCAGAAGACAGTGAGCTTGCGGTAGCAGGAGTGGCCGCCTGGGACAGTGCAGGCGGAGTCGACCTTGTCGTCGTTGTTGGCGGTGACGGCACAATCCTTCGTGGCGCCGAGCTGGCCCGTTCGCACAACACCCCGCTTCTGGGCATCAACGTAGGTCGAGTCGGCTTTCTGGCCGAGGCCGAACAGTACGACCTCGATCGTGTCGCCGAGCACATTGTCGAACGAAGCTTCACCGTCGAGTCACGCGTTGCGGTAGAGGCACAGGTCGAGCTGCCCGGTGGCACGGTTCAAAAGCTCTGGGCGCTCAACGAGATCGCGGTCGAGAAGGCTTCACCTGCTCGCATGATCGAGGTCGGGGTAGAGGTCGACCAGCGTCGGCTGTCGCGTTGGGGCTGCGACGGTGTGGTGTGTGCGACACCAACAGGGTCGACCGCGTACGCGTTTTCCGCCGGCGGTCCCGTGGTGTGGCCGGACGTTGATGCGCTCCTGTTGGTGCCCTTGTCCGCGCACGCGTTGTTCGCTAGACCGCTCGTCATTGCCCCCACTTCGGTGGTGCGTATCGACCTGTTGCCCATGAGTGCGGCAGCGGTGCTCTCGGCCGACGGACGTCGCACCGTCGATGTTCCACCTGGAGCGCGAGTCTCGATTCGTCGCAGCGCGGAGCCGGTGTTGCTGGCTCGGCTGGGAGAGACGCCGTTCACGGAGAGACTGGTGGCGAAGTTCAACCTGCCCGTGCACGGCTGGACGGTCAACCGCGGCAAGGATCGGCCCATAGGCCATGGTGGCAGCGAGGCGGACGTGGAGTGATCACCACTCTCAGTCTCAATGGACTCGGAGTCATCGATTCCGCAGAACTCGAGCTCGGGTCCGGCCTCACAGTGCTGACTGGTGAAACCGGCGCTGGCAAGACGATGGTCATCACAAGTCTTCAGCTCCTGCTCGGGGCAAGAGCGTCGTCTGACCTGATCCGTAGCGGAGCCGACCGGGCACAGGTGACCGCGCAGTTCGACATTGACGGCGGTACCGACCTGACTGAGCGGATCAACGGCGTTGGAGGCGTGATCGAGGCAGATACCGTCACCGCCACGCGCGTTCTCTCCGGTACTGGCCGCTCACGTGCGGCGCTCGGCGGCGCCGCAGTTCCCGTCACGGTGCTGGCCGAGGTTGGGGCTGATCTAGTGGCCGTCCACGGACAGCACGATCAAAGTCGGCTGGTTGTTCCGGGACGCCAGCGCGACCTGCTCGACCGCTTCGGCGGCATCACACACCTCAGCGACACGGTTGCCCAGATCTACGAACGACTTCGCGCGATGGCCGAAGAGCACGACGATCTCGTGAACCGTCGTCAAGAACGCCTGCGCGAAGCGGACGCTTTGGCCTTCGGGCTACGCGAAGTGGCAGAGGTGGAACCGGTGGCTGGCGAAGACGCCGCCCTACTCGCTGAGGAGTCACGTCTGGCCCACGCCGTGGATCTCAAGCTGGCAGCTGATTCGGTCGGTGCTGCCCTGACCGAAGACGAGCAATCGCTGCTCGAACAGCTTGGACAGCTGCAACGAACGTTGGACGCAGTACGCGAGCACGATCCTCGACTCGACGGCATTGCGACTCGGGTAGCCGAGCTGAGCTACTTGGCGTCCGACCTGGGTAGTGAGCTGCGCTCTTACTCAGATGCAATCGAGGCGGATCCCGGTCGGTTGAGCGCGGTGCAGGAGCGCAGGGCAGCGATCACTGCCCTCACCCGAAAATACGGAGCTGCTGTCGACGACGTACTCGAGTGGGAATCAGAAGCAAAGAAGCGACTTTCGCAGCTCGAAGAGAATGACGACCGCCTGAAACAAATCCAGTCAGAGATCTAGTCAGCCGCTCATGAATGGGTTGAGGCTGCGGTCGCTTTGAGCTCAGCCCGACTGAAAGCAGCACGGGCGTTGTCGGAACAGTCCACTGCAGAGCTGTCCGCCCTTGCCATGCCCGATGCCGAGCTCGTGGTGGAAGTCACCCGACGTGCAGCAGGTGATGCGGACGCCAACACGGGTTCACCGATGGCTGTCGTGCTCCCTGACGGCGCACGAGTGATCGCCGCCGCGTCCGGACTCGACGACGTGACCGTTCTGCTCCGTCCGCACCGGGGAGCGCCGCTCACGCCGGTCCAACGCGGGGCCAGTGGTGGCGAGCTGTCGCGGGTCATGTTGGCCATCGAGGTGGTGCTCGCTGACGCAGATCCAGTGCCGACCGTCGTCTTCGACGAGGTGGACGCGGGCGTGGGCGGTGCAGCGGCAGTCGAAGTCGGACGGCGGCTAGCGCGGCTCGCCCAGGTCCGGCAGGTACTCGTGGTGACGCACCTACCGCAGGTCGCGGCGTTCGCCGACCGCCACTGGGTTGTGCGCAAATCCACCTCAGGCGAGGTCACGGCGAGCGACGTCAGCGAACTCGACGAGTCCGGCAGGGTCACGGAGCTGACTCGCATGCTGGCCGGCCTCACCGACTCCAGCAGCGGACAGGCTCATGCCGAAGAGCTGCTCGAGGTGGCCAGACAGTCGCGCTGACCTGTGCGCAGAGCTGTGCGCTCCCTGCGTCCTTGGTGTGATCGCGTTGGGCCATCTGGGTGTCTAGACCCCGGTGTTGCCGCCATGCCCTCGCCTCCGCTCGACCATGAAGAGGCTCATTGATGTGCGGGGAACTGCCGGCGTGGTCCAGGGGGACCTCGCAGGTATCTGGCAGGCACGTCCTGAGCAGATGAGGGGAGGGCTGCCGCTGTGGCACGGTATTCGATCAGTCGTCTGGCACTTCGCCGAATGCGTTGGCTGTGCGCTGCCATCGGCGTCTTTTGCACAGCAATGCTGGTACCCACCCTTCCGGCCAACGCCACAGGCGACACCACTCCACCGGGTGCTTTCGACCTCGTGGCTGACGCGGGCGAGTACCAGACCGGCTATCAGGTCGCGACTCCGTACAACAACATCTACGTCACGTGGCTGCCCTCCGTCGATGACCAGTGGTCCGTCAGCTATGAGGTCATCGTCGACGACCAAGTGGCCAGAGTTGTGACCGATGCATACGGCACTGACCCAATCACCAAGCGAATCGACGTTCCAGACGGCAGTCACGTCGTCAGCGTTACGGCGATCGACGCTGCCGGCAATCGGACCGTAGCCACTCACGGCCTTGACGTCGTCGTGGACAAGGTCGACCCGTGGTTCACGTCATGGCCACGATTGTTCCTACGCACCGGGCCGATCACCGACGAGGGTTATCCCATGCGATTCACCTGGTCGGGAGACGACGAGGGAACCGGTTTGGTCGCGGCACGCATTGGACCAAACAAGGACTGTTGTTACACCCTTTCGCCGACCTTGACTCACTACGACTTCACACTTCCCCCGCGGTCTGAGACAGTCTGGCGAATGTGGCTCGTCGACGGTGTTGGTCGCGTGGTGAAGACTCCACGCAGCGGATACGTGGCGCCGGCCCCATGGAGTGAGACCACCCACTCCGGCAAATGGCGCAAGTCAGACGACACTTCCGCGACCGACGGTTGGGAGTGGTTGAGCCAGCGCCAGGGTGATCGCTTCAGCATCACGACCGCGGGTAAGTCGATCGGTTGGGTCACCAGTACCGGGCCGAACCGAGGCCGCGCTGAAGTGATGGTCGGCAAGAAGGTTGTCGCAACGGTCAACCTCTACTCGGCTCAGCGTCGACCAGCGCGCGTGGTGTGGACCAGCCTCTTGCCCAAGCAGGAGCGAACGACGGTAACGATCGTGAACCAATCCCCGTCGTCGCGGCCCACTATCGGCGTGGACGACCTGCTGGTTCACTCCTAGCCAGCGCCAGGCGAAACAGCCTTCAGGCCCGTGAGGTAAGAGACCGCAAGCGTCTCTAGGTCGCGGGTTTGGCGGTCGTGCTCTGGCAGGATGACGGGGTGCGCCTCTCGATGCTTCGCCGCTCAGCTCCGGTCGATGGACCAGAGCCCAGCGGGGCTGCCCGTCTCGACAAGCGCACCAAGAACCTGACGAAACGGCTGAGACGCGGCGAGATCGCGGTCATCGACCACCTCGACATCGATCGGATCGCAGCCGAAGGACTCGTGGCATGCGAACCGGCCGCTGTGATCAATGCCTCCGCAAGCATCAGCGGCCGGTATCCCAACCTGGGTCCCGAGATCTTGGTCGAGGCGGGCATCCCGTTACTCGACTCGGTCGGCCCAGAGGTCTTCGGGCGAGTCCGCGACGGCGACACCGTGGTGCTCGAAGGCGAGCGTCTGCTGCTCGACGGTGCACCGATTGCCGAGGGCCGACTGCTCGATGCCGATCGAGTCGAGCGCGCGATGGAAGAGGCGCGGGCCGGTCTGTCGGTTCAGCTCGAGGCGTTCGCGAGCAACACGATGGAGTACTTGCGACAAGAGCGCGACTTGTTGATCGACGGCGTTGGCGTCCCAGATATCGCTACTGAGATCGACGGTCGTCACGTTCTGATCGTCGTGCGGGGCTACCACTACAAAGAAGACCTGCAGACCCTTCGCCCATACATTCGCGAGTTCCGCCCGGTCTTGATCGGCGTAGACGGAGGCGCGGACGCCCTGGTCGAGATGGGATACCGACCAGACCTCATCGTGGGCGACATGGATTCGGTCTCTGATGAGTCGCTGAGCGCGGGGGCCGAGGTCATCGTCCATGCCTATCGGGACGGGCGAGCACCTGGTCTGGAGCGGGTCGAAGCACTGGGGGTCGATCCGATTCTCTTCCCCGCCACGGGAACGAGCGAAGACGTCGCCATGCTGCTTGCCGACGACAAGGGCGCATCTCTCATCGTCGCTGTGGGCACGCACGTCACTTTGGTCGAGTTTCTCGACAAGGGCCGCGCAGGGATGGCTAGTACCTTCCTCACTCGACTCCGAGTGGGTGGCAAGCTGGTCGACGCCAAGGGTGTGAGCCGCCTCTACCGCAGTCGCATCTCGACATGGCAGCTCGTCCTCTTGATGGGGGCCGGCCTTGCGGCACTGATCGCTGCGATGGCGTCGACAACCGCTGGCCGCAGCTTCTTCGACCTGGTCCAGTCCTGGTGGCACGACTTGGTGTTCTGGGTCACCGGGTGAGTCGCGACCGGCACAGTACGGCAAGAGAACGGATCGCAACGTGATCGACTTCCGATACCACGTCGTCTCCATCGTGGCGGTGTTCCTAGCCCTTGCGGTTGGAATCGTGCTCGGCTCGGGCCCTTTGAAAGACGACATCAGCGGTTTCCTCGAGGATCGCACTGAGCAGCTGGCTCAAGAGAAGGTCGACCTGCAAAGCCAGGTCTCGTCCCTGCGCAACGACGTCGACTACAACGAGAAGATCGCCGAGGTCTCGCAGCCGGTTTTGTTGGACCAGATCCTGGCGAACCACGTCACCAGCGTGCTCGTTCTACCCGACGCCGACGGCGACCAGGTGAAAGCGGTTGAAAATGCAATTGAGGCGGCTGGGGGTCAAGTAGGGGAGCGGCTCACGATCGAGCCATCGTGGGGAGATCCAGACCAGATCGACGTCTTGGGCCGAGTGGCTGAGGGTATTACGAAGGGCGGCCGTGACGAAGATCCCTACACCTTGGCCAGCCAAGCGCTAGCCGATGCGTTGCTGACACCAAGCGGCCGGGGCGTCGGGGAAGAGTCGTCTGACTCCGGTTTTGTGCTGGCCGCCTTTGAGGGTGAGGGGTTCGTCACCGCTGATGAGGACCAGGTAATTCGTGCTGATACAGCAATCGTGGTCGGTCCTGAGGGTGCCGTGCAGAACGCCGACCAATTCGTGGTACCCCTGGTGTCCGCGCTAGACGAACACGGCGTCGGGACAGTTCTGGCTGCACCGGTCGGAAGTGATGGCTCCGATGGCGTCATCGGTGTTCTGCGGGACTCTGACAGCGACGGCTTGGTATCAACCGAAGACAGACTTGAGACGGTCAATGGGGTGACGGTCACGATCGCCGCGCTGAACGAGCAGGTAGCAGGTGGGGTGGGTCACTACGGAACCGGAGACGGCTCCGACGCCCCTGCACCGGATCCGTGGCCGCGGGGTTAGCGGTGTTCCGCCGACTCATCAGTGCGTTGATCGCGGGAGCTGTTGCCAACCGCACCTATCGGGCCATCGGTCGAAGCCAAACCGCGCAACGATGGTCGCGGGCCAACCACCGCGGAGAGCCGGTCACCCTGGCTGAAGGTCCGGCGTTGGCCGCAGGGTCACTGGCAGGTCTGCTGCTGATGCCAAGGACGTCGCCGGGACTGAAGTCTGCCGCGCTGGTTGGTGTCGGGGGCGCGTCCGCGTTGGGAGCGCTCGACGACCTCACTGGCAGCACTGACGTGAAGGGGCTGCGCGGCCATCTGGGCGCCCTTCGAGATGGGCAGTTGACGACAGGAAGTCTCAAACTGTTCGGGCTTGCCGCCACCGGGCTGGTAGCCGGCGGTTTGGCACGAAAGGGGAGAGGCGGGTTGGTAGACGCCGTTCTGGCGGGTGGCGTGGTGGCCGGCAGCGCGAACCTCGCCAACCTCTTCGACCTTCGGCCGGGGCGCGCCGCCAAAGTCTTCATGATGTCCAGCTCGGCGCCACTGCTGACGCACTCAACGGGTACACGGAGTGCCTTTGGCGCCTTCGGTGATGTCGTTGCTCCGGCGTCCGGTGCATGCGCGGCCTTGATCGGCGAAGACCTGGCGGAACGCTCGATGATGGGTGATACCGGGTCGAACGCCTTGGGCGCTGCTTGGGGGGTTGGTGCGGCTGCATCCATGAGCAGGACCGCGCTGGCCGCGACTCTGCTGGGGCTTGCTTCCCTCACCCTTCTGAGTGAGCGAGTGAGCTTCTCTGAGGTCATCGAGCGAACTGCTGCTTTGCGCTACCTAGACCGGCTCGGTCGACGCTCGTCATGACCGCGCCAGCCGATGAGTCGCAAAGCTCTGAGAG
>JBJMHG010000060.1:0-2839 GCA_045807485.1 Actinomycetes bacterium | reverse complement strand
GACGCGCCGCGGTACAGCGTCCCGCCCAGGACCAGACCCATGCCTACACCTGTACCAATCGAAACGACCACGAAGTCGTCAACGCCTTGTCCGTGGCCAAATCGTTGTTCGGCGATCGTGGCCAAGTTGACATCGTTTTCTAGGACGACGTCGCCGAACATCTCGTGCAAACGATCGAGCACGCTGGACTTTCCCCACCCGGGAAGGTTCGTGGCCAGAGCAAGGTGGCGCATGTTCGGGCGGGCGACGCCTGGCGTTCCCAAGACCCACTTGGTCACCTGCCGCCTTCGCAGCCGCGCACCGGCCATGACCTCGTCGACGAGGTCATCGATTCGGTCAAGGAGCGCGTGGGCAGACCGAGTCGTCGACCGTCGTTCGGCCTGAGCCAGCGTCTTTCCCGCTAGGTCAGCGGCTGCGGCTCGCAGCCAGCCGCGTCCGACGTCGAGGCCGACCACGGTGCCAGCCTTGGCGTCGATCTCATAGAGCACGGCTGAAGCACCTTTGCGACCGGCGCTCCTACCGACTTCGCGAACCACGCCGGCCTGAACGAGTCGCGACAAGGCGAGGGAGACCGTCGGCTTGGACCTTCCGCACTCGCGAGCGATCTGAGCTCGTGAAATCGGTGCGGACGCGTTGATAACCTCGAGCACAGCGCGGTCATTCATCGAGCGCAGCAGGCTCGGCGTGCCGCCAGTCGGCGCAAGCCGCGACGTGGTCAACCGAACCTCCTCAAACCTCGGAGACCGATGAAGATCAGTTAGTTCGTAAACTTTCCTAACTAATGCTGGAGAAGGTACTGTCACCCACCAATGGGGTCAAGACCGACAAGCCGAGGGATTCGGTGCATGAACCAGGTGGCAGGCACATCGTGACTCGACGCGTGGCGCTGACGTTCGACATGGAGCACCCGTCTCGCTCGGGGCACGACCCCGACGGCCCTCGACGAATCTTGGACGTGCTCAAGCAGCGGAACGTAAAGGCAACGTTCTTCATCCAGGGCCGCTGGGCCAGGACGCAACCCGTATTGGCGCGGCGGGTGGCCGACGAGGGACATCTTGTGGGCTGTCACAGCCATTTTCACGGGCCACTGGTGTCGTTCACGGATGATGGCATCCGGAGTGATCTCGAAGCTGCGACTCAGGCGGTCCAGGAGACGACCGGCGTGATGCCGCGACCATGGTTCCGGTGTCCGTTTGGGTCTGGTCACGACGACTCTCGAGTCCTCAGCGTGATCGCCGACTGCGGCTATCAGAACGTGCATTGGAACGTGGAGCCGCAGGACTGGGTGGAAGGCCGTACACCCGACGAGGTCAGGTCATCCATTGTTCGGGACATCGAGACACTTGAGCACGATGCAGTGGTCCTGCTGCACACCTGGCCAGCAGCGACGGTGCGGGCACTTTCGCCTTTGGTCGATGACCTGACCGCTGCTGGACACGAACTGGTCCGAGTCGATGAGCTGGAGTTGCAACCGTGAGGGTGGCGATCTGACATGGCGCAGATTCAGGTGACGGGCGTTACCAAGGTGTTCGACGGCGTTGAGCCAGCCGTCAACGACCTCACGCTAGACGTGGCAGACGGAGAATTCGTCGTGCTTGTCGGGCCTTCGGGTTGCGGCAAGTCAACGCTGCTTCGGCTGGTCGCGGGACTGGAGGAGGTCACAGCAGGCGAAGTGTGCATCGGCGATCGCGATGTCACTGATCTCCCTCCCAAAGACCGAGACATCGCCATGGTGTTTCAAAACTACGCGCTCTATCCGCACATGACCGTCGAGCAGAACATTGGATTCGGGCTCAGACTTCGCAAGACATCGAAGACAGAGACCGCAAAACATGTCGCAGAGGTCGCCAAGCTGTTAGCGCTGGACAAGCTGCTTGACCGCAAGCCCGCCCAGTTGTCAGGGGGCGAGCGTCAACGCGTCGCCATGGGACGCGCAATGGTGCGCGAACCCATGGCCCTTCTCATGGACGAGCCCCTGTCAAACCTTGATGCCAAACTCCGCGTCTACATGCGTGCTGAGCTCAAACGCATTCATAACCAGCTGGGCACAACCACGCTTTACGTGACCCACGACCAAACCGAGGCGATGACGCTCGGCGACCGCGTCGCTGTCCTTCGCGATGGCCTCCTGCAGCAGATGGGCTCCCCACGCGAGCTGTTCGACAAGCCGGTCAATGTCTTTGTGGCGTCGTTCATGGGGTCACCTGCGATGAACCTGACCGAGGCGAAGGTGACAGTCGATGCAGGTGAGGTACACGTTGTACTCGACGGTCAGGCCATCCCCGCACCCGACGACGTAGATCTTTCCGGCCTTGCCGGCGGGCGAGTCATCGTTGGATTCAGACCCACGGACCTTTACGAAGCGGCCGATACCGAAGCCGGCGCTTTGCCAACGCTTGCTGTAACGGTCGACGTGGTCGAAGAGCTTGGGACTGCGACGAACGTGCTTTTCCGACTCGGTGAGGCGGTCACGCCAGATCGGAGCTCTGAGGTAGTCGCCCAGGACGTCTTCACCGCGACTGTTGGTGCTCACACCTCGCTCACTGCTGGCGCTCACACTCGGCTCGCCCTGGACCATCGCCACCTTCACATGTTCGACGTGGACTCTGGCCTCAGCCTCAGGGGATAGGTACCGCAGCACAGACGCAACTTCGGGTTTCTCCTTCGCAGCCCCGGACCGTCGCTGTTCCGTTTGAACGCGGCGTCCTCGTGGTACATAGCCCTGCACGAGGGCAACTTCTCACCACAAAGGGGAGCAAAGCGGTGCGCGAGCGAAGTGGCTTCTCGGTGCGCCCGGTGGGGGGTGGCTTCGGTTGTCTGATGATGATCTTGCTTTCCG
>JBJMHG010000059.1:0-7012 GCA_045807485.1 Actinomycetes bacterium | reverse complement strand
CCTGTTCCATCGACAGCTGCTTGTGCGGGATCAGCGGGATGAGGACGTCACCAGTAGCGGAACGCATGTTGGTGAGCGTCTTCTCTTTGGTGGGGTTGACGTCCATGTCATCTGATCGGGCGTTCTCACCGACGATCATGCCCTCGTAGACCACAGTGCCGGGTCCGACGAACATCGTGCCGCGCTCCTGCAAGTTGGCCAGGGCGAACCCGGTGGTGGCGCCTCGCCGGTCGGCAACAAGCGACCCAGTGGGACGGGTTCGCAGCTCGCCGTGCCACGGCTCGTATCGTTCGAAGACATGGTGCAGCAACCCGGTACCGCGAGTCTCGGTGAGGAACTCGGTGCGAAAGCCGATCATTCCGCGCGCGGGAACCACATACTCCATACGCACCCATCCGGTGCCGTGGTTGACCATCTGCTCCATGCGTCCTTTGCGGAGGGCCATCAGCTGCGTCACGACTCCGAGATAGTCCTCAGGGATGTCGACTGTCAGTCGTTCGACTGGCTCATGAATCGAACCGTCGATGGTGCGGGTAACCACCTGAGGCTTTCCGACGGTGAGCTCGAAGCCCTCGCGGCGCATCATCTCGACAAGTACGGCCAGCTGCAGCTCGCCGCGCCCCTGTACCTCCCAGGTGTCAGGGCGCTCCGTCTCTTGGACTCGGATAGAGACGTTTCCGATCAGCTCTGCCTCGAGCCGGGCCTTCACCATTCGCGCGGTCAGCTTGCTGCCGCTCTGCCCGGCAAGCGGAGCAGTGTTGATTCCGATCGTCATCGAGATCGACGGTTCGTCGACGGTGATGACCGGCAACGGCCGTGGGTCTTCCGCGTCGGCAAGCGTCTCGCCGATCGTGATCTCGGGGATCCCGGCCACGGCGATGATGTCGCCCGGGGAAGCAGAGTCGGCCGGAACTCGGTCAAGCGCCTCGGTGATGAGCAGCTCGGTCACCTTGACCCGCTCGATCGAACCGTCGGCACGGCACCAGGCCACGGTCTGCCCTTTGGTGATGGTGCCGTTGTGCACCCGACAGAGCGCGAGGCGTCCGAGGTAGGGCGAGGCATCGAGATTCGTGACGTGAGCCTGAAGAGGTGCGACTGGGTCATACGTCGGTGCCGGAATGGTCTCGACGATTGCGGTGAAGAGCGGTTCGAGGTCTGGCTGCTCGGGCAGACCACCGTCGTCCGGCTTGATCAGCGAGGCCCGACCATTCTTGGCCGACGCATACACAATGGGGAAATCGATCTGCGATTCATCAGCATCAAGGTCAAGGAACAGCTCATACGTCTCATCGACGACCTCAGCGATGCGGGCGTCTGGACGATCAACCTTGTTGACGACAAGTACGACCGGAAGTCGCTTTTGCAGAGCCTTGCGCAAGACAAACCGGGTTTGAGGCAGTGGACCCTCGCTCGCATCGACGAGCAGAAGCACTCCGTCAACCATCTCAAGGCCGCGCTCGACTTCGCCGCCGAAGTCAGCGTGCCCTGGAGTGTCGATGATGTTGAGGGTGACCTGTTCACCGCTGGCCATGGTGTGTCGCACTGCGGTGTTCTTCGCGAGAATCGTGATGCCCTTCTCGCGCTCGAGATCCATCGAGTCCATGACTCGATCAGCGACGTCAGCGTTCTCCCGAAAGGCTCCCGACTGCCACAGCATGGCGTCCACCAACGTCGTCTTACCGTGGTCCACATGGGCCACGATCGCGACATTCCTCAGGTCGCTTCGACGTACGGACGCCGCGCCAGCTCCGCTGGCCGAGGTGGTGCCGGTCGTTGTGCCGGCTGTGTGGCCGGGAAAGGACGCCATGGGCGTACGAGCTCGCTCTCGAGGTGGATGGGGAAGACCACCGAACGGCGGCCCTGCCAGTCTAAGGGGCGAGCATTTGCGTCCAGATGCTGGCGCCGTGGCCGGTCGTCGGACAGACTGCCATCGATCAGCGAGGTGGAGGTGAGGGTGCAATGACCATTCCGTCCCAGGAGGTGGGGGCAGCACGGCGTGCGGCACGAGATCTCGTCCGGGCAGTAGAGCACCTCAAGGCCGTGCACGGTGACAGCGTCGACATGCGACGCCTGCTGGCCGATGCGCAGCGGATCAGTGAAGACCTTGACCTCTTGGCCGGACCTGATGCGCCCGAGCCGGGCACGGGCGAGCCGATCATGATCCCTGACCACGACTACCCGCCGGAGTTTTGGAGCGACGCCGACCGCGAGTGACTACTCACCACTGTCCTGGCCCAACTCCAGCGGAGACTCGATGACCCAGACCGCCCCCTCCGGCCCCCTCAGCACAGGCACCGGAGCCCCTCGCCGCGCCCGAATAGGGGCGCGCACATTGCGCACGGACGTGTGGTGGATTCAGCCTGCGATCACCGCCGGCGTACTGCTTGCCTTCGTCTTGTACGCCACCTGGCGGGCTTTTCAGGACGCGTACTACTACGTCACTCCATACCTGTCGCCGTTCTACTCCCCTTGTGTAGCTGCGAACTGCACGCCAGGTTCTGACGACTTCGGTCGACTGGTCGGTGAGTGGTACGGCTTCTCACCCGCTCTGCTGATCCTGGTATTTCCGCTGGGCTTTCGCATGACCTGCTACTACTACCGCAAGGCCTACTACCGTTCCTTTTGGATGTCGCCGCCTGCCTGTGCCGTCGGCGAACCCCACCGCAAGTACACGGGCGAGACCAGAGCACCGCTCATCCTTCAGAACGCGCACCGGTGGTTCTTCTACGCGGGTCTCGTCTTCAACGTAATCCTGACCTGGGACGCGATCTTGGGCTTTCGCAACTCAGACGGTGAGTGGGGCCACATGGGTCTGGGCACCGTGTTCCTTGTGGTCAACGCGACCTTGCTCTGGCTGTACTCACTGTCATGCCACTCATGCCGCAACACTTTCGGCGGACGCCTCAAGCATTTCTCCGCCCACCCATTTCGGTATCGAACCTGGACGTTCATCAGCAAGCTCAACCATAGGCATCCGCTCTTCGCCTGGCTCTCGTTGTTCGGCGTCGCATTTGCCGACTTCTACATCTACCTGCTGGCATCCGGCGCGATCACTGACCCCACGTTCTTCTAGCCACTCCGCCACCCAAGAAATCTGAGCCTGAAGGGCATTGCATGACGGACTTGGAACACCACTCGTACGACGTCGTGGTGATCGGCGCCGGTGGCGCGGGGCTGCGCGCTGCGATCGAAGCGCGGGCACAGGGCAAGCGCACCGCCATCATCTGCAAGTCGCTGTTCGGCAAGGCTCACACCGTCATGGCTGAGGGCGGCATCGCGGCGTCAATGGGTAACGTCAACAGCAACGACAACTGGCAGGTGCATTTCCGCGACACGATGCGAGGTGGAAAGTTCCTCAACCACTGGCGCATGGCGGAACTACACGCCAAAGAGGCCCCAGACCGGGTCTGGGAACTCGAGACCTGGGGCGCGCTCTTCGATCGCACCCCTGACGGCCGAATCAGCCAACGTAACTTCGGTGGCCACGAGTACCCGAGACTCGCGCACGTCGGCGACCGCACGGGGCTAGAGCTCATTCGCACGTTGCAGCAGAAGATCGTCTCGCTCCAGCAAGAGGACGAGCGCGAGTTCGGTGACGCTGAGGCCCGGCTCAAGGTCTTTGCCGAGTGCACGATCACCGAAATTCTCAAAGACGGCGGACGCGTGGCCGGGGCGTTCGGCTACTGGCGCGAGTCGGGACGCTTCGTCGTCTTCGATACTCCCGCCGTGATTCTGGCCACCGGAGGAATCGGAAAGTCGTTCAAGGTCACGAGTAACTCGTGGGAGTACACCGGTGACGGGCACGCCCTTGCGATGCGCGCAGGTGGGTCGCTGGTGAACATGGAGTTCATCCAGTTCCATCCGACCGGAATGGTCTGGCCGCCTAGCGTGAAAGGAATTTTGGTCACAGAGTCGGTACGCGGAGACGGCGGCGTGCTCAAGAACGCTGGCGGCCAGCGCTTCATGTTCGATTACGTGCCCGACGTCTTCCGGCCAAAGTACGCACACGACGAGGCCGAGGGCGACCGCTGGTACACCGACCCCGACAACAATCGGCGTCCTCCTGAACTGTTGCCCCGCGACGAGGTCGCACGAGCGATCAACTCCGAGGTCAAGGCCGGGCGCGGTTCGCCGCACGGAGGCGTGTTCCTCGATGTCGCCTCACGTCTGCCCGCGGACGCCATCCGCAAGAAGCTGCCCTCGATGTACCACCAGTTCAAAGAGCTCGCCGGTGTCGACATCACGTCCGAGCCGATGGAGGTTGGACCAACCTGCCACTACGTCATGGGTGGCGTCGAAGTGATTCCCGACACCTGTGCTGCGGTTGGGGTACCAGGTTTGTTCGCCGCGGGCGAGGTGGCCGGTGGTATGCACGGGTCGAACCGGCTCGGCGGAAACTCACTGTCTGACCTGCTGGTGTTCGGCCGTCGGGCTGGCGCAGGCGCAGCCGCCTACCTCGATGGTCTGGGTCAAGAGCGACCGGCGCTTGCGGCGTCCGACCTCGACACGGCCTCGACCTCAGCTGTCCGCCCCTTTGCCGGTGACGGAAGCGAAAACCCCTACACAGTGCACACCGACCTGCAGATGACGATGAACGACTTGGTCGGAATCATCCGTCGTCGAGAAGAGATAGAGGATGCGCTTGAACGCCTAGAGGTGCTCAACAAACGTGCCAAGAACGTCACGGTCGAAGGCCACCGTCAGTTCAACCCTGGCTGGCATCTCGCCATCGACCTGGCCAACATGCTGCTGGTCTCCGAGTGCGTGGCACGGGCGGCACTGGTGCGCGAGGAGTCGCGGGGAGGCCATACCCGCGAGGACTATCCGGGGATGGACCCGGAGTGGAGACAGACCAACCTGATCTGCCGAGTCGACGGCGCCGGGGTTCGAGTCGACAAGCAGCCTCTGCCGGTGATGCCGAACGAGCTGTTGAGCCTGTTCGAGCGCGACGAGCTCAGCAAATACATGACCGAACCTGAGCTGACCGGCCTGCCGAAGGGTGATGCGTGATGGGGTACACGTCCAAGTTGCGGGTATGGCGCGGCTCCGACACCGGTGGTGACCTGCACGACTTCGAAGTCGAGGTCAATGAGGGCGAGGTCGTCCTCGACGTCATCCACCGCCTGCAGGCAACGCAGACGCCTGACCTTGCAGTGCGATGGAACTGCAAGGCCGGAAAATGCGGTTCCTGCAGCGCTGAGGTCAACGGGCGTCCGCGGCTGATGTGCATGACGCGCATGAACACCTTCGCGAAGGACGAGACCGTCACAGTCACGCCGTTGCGTGCCTTTCCGGTGATCCGGGATCTGGTCACCGATGTCTCGTTCAACTACCAGAAGGCCCGCGAGGTCCCATCGTTTGCCCCACCCAAGGGACTCAAACCCGGCGACTACCGCATGCAGCAGATCGACGTAGAGCGCAGTCAAGAGTTCCGCAAGTGCATCGAGTGCTTCCTGTGCCAGAACACCTGCCACGTGATCCGGGATCACGAGGAGAACAAGCCAGTGTTCTCAGGGCCCCGGTTCTTCATCCGGATCGCCGAGCTCGCGATGCACCCACTGGACACGCTCGAGCGCAGAAACTCCGCCCAGGAAGATCATGGACTGGGCTACTGCAACATCACCAAGTGCTGCACCGAGGTATGCCCAGAAGGAATCCGCATCACCGACAACGGAATCATCCCGATGAAGGAACGCGTCGTCGATGCGAAGTACGACCCAACGTTCGGACTCTTCCGGCACCTCCGCAAGCGCTCGAAGTCTCGACGAGTTATGGAGGAGCACGCTGACCAGGCTTGGGGTCTGCTCCGATCGGTCGAGGATGGCCAAGCCGAGTACGCCGACGTCATGGACGAGGTGCGTGAGTCCATGGCCGCCGCGCATGCCGCCGCGAGCACGGGCACCGTCCTGGCGCGAGTGGAGTCGCTGGACCACCTCGAGGCAGGACGCCTCGCGGACGCCGCGGAGGCAGCTCAAACCTCACTCAGCTGGCAGCGCGGGCACGACGAGCAGTCCGACGCGTGGCTGACGTTGGCTCGCGTGTACCACGCTCAGGGACGGGTGGATGCGGCCTCAGAGGCGCTGGGCGAAGCACGCCGATTGTGGCCGGACAACCCTCGACTCCGTGTGATCGCGACTACGGTGGAGTAGTGCCCCGACTATTAGAGCCCGACGAAGTGGCTGGCCAGCTCGCGTCTCTGCCTGGGTGGACTTCAGACGGCACCTCGATCCACCGGTCGCTGCAGTACCCGAGCTTTCCTGAGGCGATCGCGGCGGTCGCCGCGCTTGCGATCGATGCTGAAGAGATGGACCACCACCCAGACATCGACATCAGATGGCGCACCGTGAATCTGACTCTCTCGACGCACTCCGCGGGTGGCATCACACAGTTCGACATCGAGCTTGCCCACAAGATCGAGGCGCACGCCCCGATCGCGTGATGACGCTAGGTGTTGCCGGAAGAGGTCAGGCGACGACGAGATCGAACTCCATGTCGTCGCTGTGCGGATCGCACACCACTCGGTAGGTCCCCGCGGTCAGCCTGACCTTGAAGACCCATCGGCCGGTACCGCGCACTGTCGTGGCCCACGAATCGCTCCCGCGGAACAGGTGCCAGTTGTGCCGTTTCGCTGAGTCGCGCACCACGATCTTGTATCGGCCGGGGCTCGGGGTGCGGTCACTGATCTCGATGTCTCGATTGTCGTTGACGATGCCAACGAGCTTGGGTAGTCCTCCGCTCAGCCGCTTGGGAGCCAGGGCGACGTTCTCCCCAAGAGCGCCATGCCCCGCGTGGTGACTGGACGGTGGCTGGGCGGTCGCCATCCCCATACAGCCCAACGCCATCGCGCCCGTGGCAATACACACCACGACGATGCTGGACGCCTTCATGAGTTGACGATAGCCACGGAGAAGTGAGGGAGCATGCGCCGATCGGCTGAAAGTGCGGTCTTGTCAACCGACCTGGACCGGGAAGGTCATGGTGCCTGCATGGACATCGCAGTGCACCGTGTAGG
>JBJMHG010000058.1:0-12121 GCA_045807485.1 Actinomycetes bacterium | reverse complement strand
AGATCTCAGAACGACAACGCGGCCCTGGCCGCACTCGCGAGGCGGCGAACTCAAGCGTGAGCAGGCCCCACAGACCACCGGCAATGGCCGCGGACCGTCCGCGGCCCACAGTCCCCATGGTCAGGGCTGTCACCGCCGCTGCAGTGGTCGCCAGGTGCCGGCCCTTTCGACCAGGCCCCGCAGCACTCCGTTCACGCCACCTTCGGCCATGCAGTGACCGCATCAATGCATCGTCGGCGTTTCCCTTCTGTGCGCGAACGCTTTGCCAGTAACCCACATCCGAACGGACCGGATGCAATGCATGCCGCTCGCCGGTTGAGATGAGCCGGCCGCGCTCGAGGAGCCTTAGCGCGAGTTCGGCATCCTCCCGATACGCGCGCGGGAACCGTTCGTCGAACCCGGCCACGGCTTTCAAGTCCGCGCGTCGGTACGTGAGGTCGGCAGTGATCCAGTGCGCCGACTCCAAACTCTTCGTGTTCCGTTCCCAGTCCGTCGGTAGCCGGTCGCTGGGCAGCGGAACGTGCAACCGGCCCTGACTTCCAGCGACGTTGTTGTCCAGTCCGTCCAGGTCGCTTCGCAGATCGCTCAGCCACGTGGGCGGCAGCCGTACGTCGTCGTCGACAAAGCTCACCCAGGTCGTCGTCGCCGCACGCCACCCGACATTGCGAGCAGCTGCGGGGCCCCGTCCACCACTGAGGTAGATAGACATCCGAAGGCCCGAGCACGTACGCAGTGGCGGTGACGGCTCAGGTCGGTCATCTACCACAATCACCCTGACGTCGCCGATGCCGGGCTGCTGGCGGAGGTCATGCAAGAGCAGATCGAGAGTCGGACGTCCGACCGACGGGACCACGATTGTGGTGTCGATGCTCATTGCGCACTGCCATGAGGACGCCGCACCACGAACGGTCCGATCGCCAGCAGGTCGACGGGGGCTGACCCGAAGCACTCCAAGGCGTCGCGCGGATCGTCGACCATTGGGCGACCGGCGGTGTTCAGACTTGTGTTGACGACGACCGGGAGGCCAGTCAAACGTTCAAAATTACCGAGCATTCGAGCGAGCAACGGATCCTCATCGGCGTCCACGGTTTGCACGCGCGCAGTTCCATCGACATGCACGACTGCGGGGATTCGCTCCCTCCAGTCGCTCTTCACATCGTGCACGAACAGCATGTACGGCGACGGGAGTGGTCCTCGACTGAAGATCTCTTGGGCGCGATCTGTGAGAACCATCGGGGCCACTGGCCGGAAAGACTCGCGTCCCTTCACATCGTTCAGCCGCTGGAGATTCTCGACGCGCCCTGGATGAGCGAGCAAGGACCGGTGACCCAAGGCGCGCGGTCCAAATTCACTCCGGCCCTGGAACCATGCGACGATCTGGTCCGCCGCGAGCGCCTCGGCGACTTCGCGGGCCAGGTCGCCGGGCCGTTCGAACTGCATGCGTGCTCGCTTCAGCCAGGCTTCGAGCTCCGCGTCGTCCCACCCTCGACCCAGATCGGCACCCGCCATAGGCGAAACACCGACGCCACCGTTCTGCGACACATGAAGCGCGGCGCCGAGAGCGGTGCCAGCATCTCCGGCAGCAGGTTGCACCCAGACGGAGTCATAGGGACTTTCGTCGTAGATCCGCGAGTTCGCCACGCAGTTGAGTGCCACGCCGCCTGCGAGACAAAGAGACCGTCGTTCGGTGTGGTCGTGCAACCAGCGCAGCAGGTCTAGCAATACCTGCTCGAGTACCTTCTGCGCGCTGGCCGCCAGATTCGCGTGTACTTCCTCGATCGGGTCATTCGACGATCGTTCGCGAACGAACTCAGCCCAGTCGATACTTGGTGCGTGAAAGCCGCCATCCGGATTCGCATACACCTGCTCGCTCAGCTGCGGCGCGTAGCGTGGACTCCCATACGACGCGAGGGCCATCACCTTGTACTCGTCACTGCTCCTCAAGAACCCCAGATGCTCGGTTAACGACTCGTAGAAAAGTCCCAACGAGTGTGGAAGTTGTTGGCTTGCCAGCACTTCCAAAGCCCCGTCGCGGTAGGCGCCAGACAAATGGCTGCTGGCTTCGCCCCTACCGTCTAGAACGAGGACATCGGAGTCTGGTCCGCCTGGCGCGGCAAGTCCCGCCGAAGCGGCGTGCGCCACGTGATGTGGCACGAAGACAACCTGGTCCACTGTCAATCCCGGCAGCACCTCACAGAGAAATTGCGGCGCATGCCGGGCGTAAAGCTGCCTCAGGTCATCCCAAGGGTCATCCAGCTGCATGTCCTTCGCCGGACGTGCCAACCGAGGGTCGTACGCGTAAGCGACGGCGTCCAAAGCCTCTGGTTCAAGCCCCGCATGTTCGAGACACCACCGGGCGGACAGCTCCGGAAGCTCCCACGCTGCGAACGGCACAGGTCGCTTGCCGTGCTTACGTCGACTGAAGCGCTCTTCTTCAGCCGCAGCCACGATGGCACCGTCGACGACAAGGGCAGCAGCAGGGTCATGAAACAAGGCGTTAATGCCGAGAACCCTCAACGCGCACCCCCCAACTCGGTGGTGAACTGATAGAGAAGCGGTTCCCCTTTCACAGCGCTTCAAACCGATTCAACGAGGTGTTTCTTTGGCGTCAACGGGGGAATAGGCCAGAAGTGCACACCTCTATCGCGAGAAGCGCTTACTTCGCAGTCGAGGTCATCTGCAGAATGGGCGGTGGGGCTCGATGAGAATCCTGGTATGGCACGTTCATGGTTCCTGGATGACCTCGTTCCTCCAGGGGCCCCATGAGTACTTCATTCCCACGACGCCTCAGCGCGACGCTGACGGCCGTGGTCGAGCCCGGACGTGGTCGTGGCCGGACAACGCGGTCGAGGTTCCTCTCCAGAGACTTCGCGATCTCGACTTCGACGTCGTCGTACTTCAACGCATGCGCGAGATGACACTGCTGCAGAAGTGGGGACGCCGCCGAGCTGGAGTCGACATCCCGGCGCTCTACGTGGAGCACAACGCACCCCATGGCTCAGGGGCGTTCGCCGACCACCCTCTCGCGAGTCAAAGCAACATCCCGGTCGTGCACGTCACTCACTTCAACCAGCTCATGTGGGATTGCGGAAGGGCTTCGACCGCCGTCGTGGAACACGGTGTAGTCGATCCTGGCTATCAGTACTCGGGCGTGTTGAAGCGGGCAGCTGTCGTAATCAACGACCCGATTCGACGTGGACGAGCCGTCGGCTCTGATCTGCTTCCACATTTCGCAATGGCTGCGCCCTTGGACGTGTTCGGTATGAATGTCTCCGGGCTGCAGCATTCGCCAGCTGGACGCCAAGGCGTGTTGCGTACGTTCGAGGATTTGCCGCAAGACCGGATGCACCGGACGATGTCGCATTGCCGTGCCTATGTGCACACCACACGGTCGACGTCGTTGGGCCTCTCTCTCATTGAGGCGATGCACCTTGGAATGCCGGTCGTCGCACTCGGAACCACGGAAGCGCCACGTGCGGTACCCGCTCTTGCTGGAGTCGTGTCGACCAGGGTCGATGATTTGGTGTCCGCTCTGCAGTCGTATATAGCCGACCGCGACCTCGCAACCGCAGTCGGCCAGCGAGCCAGAGAGTGGGCCATTGAGCGATACGGACTCAAAACGTTCCTCGCCAACTGGAACACCCTGCTGGGACACGCAGTTTGCGGTTGACCCGGTGTGCCGGCCTCACCAATCGGCAGAGGGAATAGGACCTCCTGCCCTGCCGTCCGGACCCTTTCTGTACCACGATTCCAACAGAGGCCAAGAGGAGGTGCCATGAGCATGTCAACGAATTCGACCCCTGTGACCAGCAGTGAAGATCGAGTAATCGCTCGTAAGCGCATACAAGCCAGACGCGACTTGGGCACCCACCTGGTGGTTTACCTCGTGGTCAACACGTTCGTGGTGGTCATGTGGGCGCTTACCGGACAAGGCTATTTCTGGCCAGCCTGGCTCATCGCAGGTTGGGGAATCGGACTGGTGATGAACGCGTGGGACCTGTACGGCCGTAGGCCCGTCACGGAGGCTGACGTCGACGAGGAGCTGCGCCGGAAGCGGTGACTAGCTTCTAGCCCCCCGTTGGAGCAGCGGTGACCTTGATGCATTCTGGGGGCTGTGGTCGAACGCCAGGGGCAGTCTCGTCCACGGCAGTCTCGTCCACCACCGACTGACGCCTTATAAGCGCCCAAAGTAGGAGGATCTATCGCATCCGAGTCGGACGTCAGCTTGGTGGTGATCACGCGAAACAGATGGCCAGACCTTCGCATGTCACTGCCAAGGCACAAAGTGCCAGTCGTCCTCGTCGACAACGCATCGACGGATGGAACTCCAGACCAGGTGCGCAGGCACTTTCCAGAGGTTCAACTCATCGAGCTTTCGCGGAATCACGGCGCAGTAGCACGCAACATTGGAGTGGCCAGAGTCACTACGCCTTTCGTCGCGTTTGCCGATGACGACTCGTGGTGGGCGCCGAGCGCACTGAACCGCGCCATCGAGCATCTCGAGCAACACAATGGCCTCGGGTTGTTGGCCGCGCGGGTTCTGGTAGGTAACGACAAGACCGAAGATCCTGTTTGCCGGCTCATGTCAGATTCCGCACTCGGGATGACCTACGGCCTTCCAGGTCCCAATGTTCTCGGATTCGTCGCATGTGCGGCTGTAGCGCGCCGGAGCGCGTTCCTGGCTGCCGGCGGGTTTGACGACGTCATCTTCTTCGGCGGCGAGGAAGAGCGACTTGCGCTCGACCTCGCGGCGCTCGGCTGGGCGATCTGCTATGTCGATGATGTCGTCGCATATCACTTCCCATCGGCGGCCCGAGATCCCGCGAAACGTGCGGCGTTGCTGGCCCGAAATCGACTGCTCACCCTCCTGCTGCGGCGTCCTTGGCGCGTTGTGGCCGCCGAGCTCCGCGCCACTATGCGCACAGGGTCGATCGGGCGCAAAGCGTTAAGACAGGCAGTCCCTCTTGTTCCCAAAGCGCTGCACAACCGACGCCTCTTACCACCGCACGTCGAAGCTGCCCGTGTGGCGCTGCACGCGGTCGCGCAAGGCGGGCCGGCCTAAAGCAAGCCGGTCACTGTCATTCGCGGAGCCCCTACTCGTACGCGACAGCGGCGCTCGTCGGCCCGGCTAAGCCAAGGACCTCAGTTCGCGCAAATCCGGCACCTTCGCACCAGCTGTCAAACTGCGCACCGCTGTAGTCGAAGCCTCCCGGCAGCTCGATCAGCATGTTCAGAGACATCAACAGGCCAAACGTATTTTCGCGGCGAGCATCATCGATCACGTTTTCTATGGCGATGAGGCGACCACCATCATTGAGCGCCTTGTAAGCCTTGCCGATCAACGATTTCTTCTGCTCCTCGTCCCAGTCGTGAAGAATGTTCCCCATGACCAGCACATCCGCAGACGGAAGGTCATCGGTGAAGAAGTCGCCGCCGAGGACAGTCACGCGATCCTCGACACCAAGGGTCGCCAAATATCGCTCCGCGACGGGCACCACCTGTGGGAGGTCGAAGAGCGTGACACTGAGGTGTGGGTGCCGCTGCGCGATGACTCCGGAGAGCGCCCCGTTTGCCCCGCCTACGTCGCAAAGGGTCATGCTCGATGAGAAGTCAACCTTCTCCACAAGAGCCAGAAACGCGCCCATTTGAACGCCCTGCATGCCGCGCAAGAACTGCTCTAGCCGCCCTTCATCGGCATACAAGGCACCGAAGAAGTCGCCCCCGCCTTTGATCTCGTTTTGCGGCTTGCCTGTCCGAAGCGCCTCTGTGAGGTGGTCCCAGAAGCCGTAAAGTCTGGCATTCGCCATTTCGAGGATGCCCCCGACATAGCTGGGCTTCGCTTTGTCCAGGAAGGTGGCCGTGTCTGGGGTATTGCGGTAAACGGCTTGCGGACCGTCTCCAATGCGGTCGAGCAGGTTCAAGGAAACGAGCGCGTCCAGGAAGTCACGTCGGCTGCGAGCATGGAGCTCAAGCCGATCGCCGATCTGATCAGCCGTGAGCGACTCATCGCCCAGAACGCTGAACAACTCAAGCTCGACTGCTGATAGCAGCGTCTTTGAAGCCCAGAAGCCCATCCCTACTTGCAAGATGTGATCAGGGGTCGATTGTGGTGGCATGATGCTGCTCCTCGCCGTGAGTCCAACGGTCGCCCGGCCCAACGGCCGGACGATCCTCCTGGCACCACCGAGGATGACAGCACCCCTACACGACAAACAAGGTGCAGCGGCGACCGAGCAAAGCCCTAGGGCTACTCCGGAGCGACCGCCTGGTTGATCTTGTCGAGCGCGGGCTGCGCCTGCTCCACTGCCTGATCGGCTAAGGGCTGCACCTGCTCCTTGGCCTGCTCCATCATCTGCCCGGCCTTGCGCTTCTCAGTCTCGCTCACTGGCATCAAGCCGCCCACAATCCAACCGACTCCGAGGGCCACGGCACCGGCGGCCAGCGGATTGCCCTGCGCGGTCTGACGAACGGAGTTCGCGACACCTTCGCCGGATTGGGCCACCGACCCCGGTACACCCATGATTCGCTCACGGGCAGAGCTCAAGGAACCTTGAATGCTCTCCTTCTTGCGCGCCATGACCCGCGACGGATTCGCACGCTCGTTCAACTCCCTCACATTGCGGTGAAGATCGGCTTGCGTGCGCTCCACCTCAGCGCGCAACTGGGTCGGCGATCGCTCACCCGAGGCTGCACTTCCATACATCTCTTCGGTGCTACTCATTACAGTCCCTCCTTGATCGTCTTAATGGTCTTGCGGGGCACAGGATCGACTTCCCGCATGCGGTTGCGTCCGGATGCGAACGCCACGCCAGCCACCAACATCCACAGCAGGCCGACGGCCAACGTCGTCCAGCCCAAGTCGGTGTCCAGCCACTCGGCGAGGCCAAGGGCCAAAGCCAACGTGAGGAAGAGCGCACCAAGGTGCGCTGCAGCTCCAGCGCTTCCAAACAGTCCGACCGCCTTGGTCGCCTTGGCGGCCTCGTCTTTCAGCTCTGCCTTAGCCAACTCAGCTTCCTGGCGAACCAGCGTCGTGACGTCCGAGGCGATGTTGCCGACAATGGAGCCGAGTCCTTGATAGTCCTGCGCATCACCATTTGACATGCCTCCGGTCGAGGACACGGTGCTGTGTTCACTCATCGGAGATCGACCGCTGTAGGTGTCGGGGCGAAGGCCTGGGCCTCTCCTGCCGAACCGTTTGTACTTGCTGAACTCGCAGTGGGGTTCGGCGTACTGGAGGTCGCCCCAGCAGCGGCACTCCGCGTCGCGCGGCCCAGAACGCCTCCGGTGACCAAGGCGCCAAGCAAAAACATGCCAGGATGGCTCTGGGCGTAACTCCGCGCTTCAGAAAGCAGCTGTTGGGGATCGCGTTGCTCGACATAGTCGATCAACTGTTCAGCACGGTCAGCCGCCTGTCCCACCAATGAAGTGGCAAGCCCCTCCTGCGGCGAAGCACTCTGCATGTCGCGCAGCTCAGTAGTGAACGAACGCAGACTTTCGGTGATCTTTTCCCGCTCGGCAGCGAGCCGATCTATCGCGCTGTCCTTGATGGTCGACAGATCAGCGTGAGGACGGGCATCCTGACCCGAACTCATAGCCCCCATGTCAGGCGGCGTCGCCACCGACTCTTGATTCATCAGGTCCTGTGTCACGAGCGTCTCCTTTCAAGACATGTCAGCAGTGGTTACCAGCGCTGAGGGTCTTGAAACCTCCTGCACAAGATCGGCATGCTCTGATCGATCGCGCTGACAAACAAATTCGACGCCACGCGCCATCTCCCGCGTGTGCAGTCCGGTGGGGATGGGTAGAGCGAACACGCAAAGTGCCACGACCTCGCGCGGGGGAAGCATGACCGCCACCGAAGAACGCGTGATTGAACAACCAACGCGCCGTGTGCATGCGACCGGTACTGCACAGGTTGTGAAATGGCTCACCAGCACCGACCACAAGGTGATCGGTTACCTCTACCTGGTGACGTCGTTTGCCTTCTTTTTGCTCGCGGGCTTAATGGCACTGGTGATGCGTGCGGAGCTGGCGGAGCCGGGAATGCAACTGGTGAGCCTGCAGCAGTACAACCAGCTCTTCACCATGCACGGCACGATCATGCTGTTCTTGTTCGCGACACCGCTGTTCGCCGGCTTTGCGAATGCAATCATGCCGCTGCAGATCGGCTCCCCCGACGTGGCGTTCCCGCGGCTCAACATGCTCGCCTACTGGCTATTCCTGTTCGGCGGACTGCTGGTAGTGGCCAGCTTCCTGACTCCGGGTGGGGCTGCAGCGTTCGGTTGGACTGCCTACTCTCCGCTGAGCGACTCGGTGCGCAGCCCCGAGGTTGGCGCAGACATGTGGATCATGGGTCTGACTCTGTCAGGACTGGGGACCATTCTTGGCGCGGTCAACTTCGTCACCACGATCATCTGCCTGCGTGCGCCGGGGATGACGATGTTCCGCATGTCGTTGTTCACCTGGAACGTGCTGCTCACCAGTGTTCTCGTGCTGGTCGCTTTCCCCGTGCTGGCGGCGGCGCTGCTGGTGCTCGAGGTCGACCGGCAGTTCGGCGCTCAGGTATTCGCGTCGGACGTGGGCGGCGCCATCTTGTGGCAGCACCTGTTCTGGTTCTTCGGCCACCCTGAGGTGTACATCATCGCCTTGCCGTTCTTCGGAATCGTGAGCGAGATCATGCCTGTCTTCAGCCGCAAACCGATCTTCGGCTACAAGGGTCTCGTCTTCGCGACCATTGCCATCGCCGCCTACTCAGTGGCGGTGTGGGCGCACCACATGTTCGTCACAGGGGCGGTATTGCTGCCCTTTTTCGCACTGACCACCATGATCATCGCGGTTCCTACCGGCGTGAAGTTCTTCAACTGGATCGGCACCATGTGGGGCGGCGCGGTGACGTTCGAAACTCCAATGCTTTACACCCTTGGTTTCATGGTCACCTTCTTGTTCGGTGGTCTCACCGGGATGATCCTGGCGTCGCCGCCACTCGACTTCCATGTCTCAGATTCATACTTCGTAGTGGCGCATTTTCACTACACCGTCTTCGGCACCGTGGTGTTCGTGATGTTCGCCGGGTTCTACTACTGGTGGCCGAAGTGGACCGGCCGGCGACTGGACGAACGACTCGGCAAGCTGCAGTTCTGGCTGCTCTTCATCGGGTTCCAGGTGACCTTCTTGATCCAGCACTGGCTCGGTGCTGCGGGCATGCCGCGCCGGTACGGCGACTACCTGGCCTCCGACGGATTCACCTTCATGCATCGGGTGTCGTCGTTCGGGGCGCTGCTGCTGGGCCTTTCGACACTGCCCTTCCTCTACAACGTCTGGCGCACCGCCCGTCGTGGTGAACGTGTGCAGGAGCAGGATCCGTGGGGGTGGGGCCGCTCGCTTGAATGGGCGACCTCTTGTCCGCCCCCGCGGCACAACTTCGACAGCCTGCCGCCGATTCGGTCTGAAAGCCCGGCCTTCGACCTGCATCACCGGGATCTGGCGCTTGCAGAAGGCGATTCGCACAACACCGGTCCGCTGGAGAGCATCTACGGGGCGGCGGAGGTGACCCACCGCGACGACGTTGCAAAGGAGGAGTAAACGCTCCCGAGCGAACTCACCCGACGGAAGCCTGAGCAGCGGAGGCGTCAGTTGAGTTCGCTAGTAGCCCAGGACTCGTAATCCGGAGCGCACCGTTCACCATCACAGATGCAGACGGTGGCCCATACGATCTTCCCCGTTGGTCGGATTGGTTGTACGCCAAAGCTCTCGCTGACCGCCCGCACAATTTGCAAGCCTCGTCCGGAAACGCCGTGGTTCCTCGGCAACGGAGGGCCAAATATCGGTTGAGCGTCGCTCGGATCCTCAACTTGGATCAAGATGCACGGGCCCCAGCCGTAGATACCAAGGATGCAGGGAGCCCCGGCATGCAGTACCGCGTTGGCTACGAGTTCGGAGATCACTAGTTCGGCCGTATCAACATTGGACTCCGCTGGAAGCGAGCGGATCGCGGCGTGCCGAGCGTCCCTTGGCCCTAGCGCGGTATCGGGGATACGGGTCTCGAAGAGCAGGCGGCCACCACGCCCTGCTGGCTTAACTTCCATACCTTTGTGTTCCCCAAGTACTTGTCAGCAACCCCAGTGGAGCCTGCATGAGGTGTGAACGGTATTCAACAGTGCCATGTGGTCACCGGGTTGAGCCACATCGCGCCGTTAACCGTCCTTGCTATCGAATTCAGGTGGGCGCGTGCCGCTCACGGTGGCTGACCCACCGAGGCGAGCGACTCCGGCGTAGATCTCCCAAGCCTCCGAGGCGCTGTCCACGATCGTGAGCACATCGTCAAGGCCCGCGATTTCAAGAGTGCGCGCCACGAAGGGCCGCGGACAGACCACACACACCTCACCCTCGACGATCTGGGATTGGCGATAGATCTTCGCCAACACACCAATACCTGTGCTGTCCATAAAGGTCACGCGCTCCACATCAACGAACATGAGACGTGGGATGTCCTGAAGAGCGAGCTCGACGTCCGCGCGATGACTCTCGTACCAAGCTAGGTCAATCTCGCCGGATAGCTCCAGGCGACGCCAACCAGGGCCGTCCACGACCTTCATTTGCGCACCACGATGTGACCTCACGGGCAGTGAGTTGGTGTACCAGTGAGAGCAGGGTAGGCGCCAACGCCGGTTCCCGCATTCCTATGCGCACCTTCACTGAGAATTTCAAGCGATCTGGCTGACCTGGCGAAAGACTGTTCGAGCTTCGTCGCAGTTCCCGTAGGAAATCCTGGACCTGACGTCGGAGCAGGCCGCCGCTCTGCCTGCCTCAGCCGCTGGGTGTCACGGTAATCTGCAACGTATGTCAGCCTCGCGAGGCAAAGCGCGCATGCGTTGCTGGCAACGGTTGCCTCATCAGATTGGACAGCGACCGTGTTGAAGCCGCCGGCTCCCGCGCCGTGGTACAGGGACGCTGGACTCCTGTCTGGACTGGCTTTGTTGGCCATTCTCACCGGTTACAACTTGTCCACCCATCACGGCGCGGCTTACCAGCTCATCGGTGGGCTGGCCATCGTCCCGTTGGCGGCAGCCGTGCTGATTGAGAAGATCAACCGACTGGTGCTGATCGACGCGCTGACTCTTGTGTCAGCCTTCCTGACCATTGATGTAACGGGCGTTCCTTACGACACCTCGCAGTTCGCTCGACTTGGGCTCATCACCTTCAGCTGCGGATTCGGACTATGGTCAGCCCGCCGACGCATCCACCAGAGCCGCCGACTGGTGACCCTTGGACAAGTTGCACGCTCGGCGCAGCAGGCGATCATGCGACCTGTGCCACCGGACATGCCGGGCATGGACGTCGAGGTGCGCTACCTCTCGTCCGCACTGGAAGCGCAAGTGGGAGGGGACGCGTACGACGCGGTCGAAACCCCATTTGGCTTTCGAGCCTTGGTGGCCGATGCGAAAGGCAAAGGTTTGGAAGCGGTCCGATCAGCAGCCCTCGTGGTCGGTTCGTTTCGCGCATGGGCGCTCGACGAGCCAGACCTGTCGTCGCTGCTTCGGCGGCTGGACCGGCTGGCTCGCCGTGATCTTGCGCAGGGCGACTTCGTCACCGCGTTGGTAGCGGAGTTGAACGGCGCCACCTTCTCGTTCGCTACCGCCGGGCATCCGCCGCCACTCAGGTTCCGCCACGGAACAATCCTCGAACTGCGCACACCGCCGTCGCCACCGTTGACCCTCTTCCACTCAGACGAGGTTCCGACAGTGGGACAGGTCGAGATCAGCGCGGGCGACACCATTCTGATGTTTTCGGACGGCCTTTCCGAAGCGCGAAACGACGACGGAGAATTCTTCCCGTTTAGTCAGCTTCTGGCTGGAATCTTGACGCGGCACCCAGAGATCGGCCTTGCCGAAAGTATCGACAAGTTGATCGACGAGTTGCGCATCTTCGTCCATGGCCAGCTGACAGACGATCTTGTACTCGTGGCCGTACGGCTCGAGCAGAGTGCTCAACCCGCAACCGCCACGTCCGATCACGGCAGTGACGTGGCGCGCAAGGCTGAGCACAGCTAGGGGAGATACCCCAGATAGTGCGATTCTCCCCCGCCCGCCCACGAATACCTGCCACGAGGGGGATCAGGATC
>JBJMHG010000057.1:0-3035 GCA_045807485.1 Actinomycetes bacterium | reverse complement strand
GGCCGTAACCAGTGATGCTTACGCCAATGTCCGTACCATCCGGCGAAACGACGTGCTTCTGCTCGGTACTCGTCTCAGTCATTCCTTGTCTCCTGCCGGTGCGCCCAGTGAGGATTGTTGGACTCGAATCGTTGACGCCGTCGTTCAGCCTCGAGCGCGTAGGGTCCGGAGAGATCGTTGACCGCGCCGGCGTACGCCAGATGGATCAGGATGAACTTCATCGGGCGGCGCCAAGTCCGGCTCCTCGGCTGCTCGCATGCACGGCCCTCTCCAGTTGCGATCGTCTTCGCGACAGAGCCCGCTCTTGCTCTCATGGAGCGCGCCGGCTGCGGGTAAGGTCTTCGCGATTGCTCTGGAGGGCGAAGTCAGCAACTCCATGAACGAGGTCCACCGTCGACTCGATCTCAGGCCGATGAGTGCGTGCGATGAGTCCGCCGGGTCCGCGGTTCGAACACTCAGCACTCGCAACCGCGGAGATGGGAAGGTCCGGACTCATGACTACGACCGAGCTTCGGAGCAGCCAGCGAAGGGATCGACTGGGCTGCTGCCCTCGAACTCGGCTCGACCGGCAATGCAGTCGAGGATCGCCTTTACGGTGTGGGGCGAGGGGCTGTAGCCATTGACTGCTGTCCCTATGGATGGCATGTCCTGGAGGTGGTAAGGATCTGCGACAGAAACGAGCATTGAAGGCACATCGGGCCACCTTGGGGCGTCGGGGCCCTGCGGATATGACCAGCGCACGCGTGAGGTGTTCGACTCGCTCGTGAACGTCATGTTCGCGAAGTACATCACCAGGTCGGCAGTGCCTTGGATCTGGCGTTCGCTGCGAGGCGTCCGACCTTCACCCGGAATTGACCTGAGCTGTACCTCGCAGCCGAGTTGTTCGAGACCACGTGCAAATTCGTGGGCGAGTCCGGCGGCCGGCTGGTAGAACGTTGCGCTGTCGCCAATCACGTAGACGAGAATCTTGCGATAGCGGGCAGCATTGACCGGCAGAACGTGATCCGCGTCCTTCACCAGCGTGATCGACTGACGTGCCACATCTTCAAGCCATTGATGAGGAACGTCGGCAGGGGCTTGGCGGCGGTCAAGTTCCGCTGTTGGTGCATCCGGTGTCTGGAGAAGGCCAAGCCGCGCCTTGGTGGTGAGCACGCGGGTGACTGCTTCCCGCAGGCGATCCGCGGGCAGTGCTCCGGAACGGGTTGCTGCAAGGAGCGCTTCAAAGTCTTCGGCCACGTAATCTGAGCCGAGCAACATGTCGCACCCTGCGTTGATCGCTTCGACCACCGCTTGGTCGCGGGGCATCACCCGGGTGAATCCGGCCATCAGATTGTTGTCCGACACGACCATGCCCGTGAAGCCGAGCTCGCCGCGGAGTAGGTCCACGAGCAACCTTCGACTCAGGGTCGCGGGGCGGAGATCCTGTCGATCAGAGCTGTAGCCTGGCAGCGCGATGTGTGCAGCCATCACCGTCATGACGCCCGCATCGATCGCTGCCTTGTACACCCGCCCGAATGTGGACCACCAGGCATCCTGCCCCAGTGAGTTGATCGAAGTCAGCAGGTGCTGGTCACGATCGTCGACACCGTCGCCCGGCCAGTGCTTGGCCGCAGCTGCGACGCCACCAGCCTGAAGGGCGGTGATGTACGCAGCACCCATCTTCGCAACCAGCTCCGGATCGCTCCCGAATGCCCTGGTGTTCGTGATCGGGTTGCGATGGTTGAGAGCGAGATCGATCACCGGCGCAAAGGCCCAGTTGATGCCCATGGCCCGAGCCTGGGTCGCGCAGAATGTTCCCAGTCGTTGGGCATGCGCGGTGTTCCCCGTGGCGGCGACCTGCATGGGACTGGCGAACAGCACGCCGTCGGTGATGAATGTGTTGGTGCCCGACTCGAGGTTGGCCGCAATGAGGGGACGCACCCGACTCCACGACTCGAACTCCTTGATCGTTTGAGTGGTCCGGGTTCGGTTGGACCCGCCCGAGATCAGGAAAGCCCCAGGTTTGAGGCCAAGTACCTCGTACGGCCGCAACGTCGTGGTCGCATCTGTGTCGCGGTGGTAGACGCACAGCAACTGGCCAACTTGCTCCTCGATCGTCAGCGACAGCAAAAGGTCGTCGACCGAGCCTGTGAGAGCCACTCGGTGAGCTTGCGGCGAGGCCGGGTCGGCTGCGAAGGAGGACACGTCAATCCCTCCTGACGTCCGCCGGGTAAGGACCGAAGACCACGTCCAACGGCATATCGGTCAGTGACGCGACGACCAGATCAGCGTGCGCGAGGACGTCTCGATCCCCGACTCCTACGGCAAGGCAGCCTGCACGATGGGCGCCGTCAATGCCGGCGAGTGAGTCTTCGATGACAAGGCACGCCCGGGCAGGCACGCCGATGGCTTGCGCGGCGCGAAGGAAGATCTCCGGGTCCGGCTTCGTGTGCCTCAGGGCGGCTGCGTCGACGACCGCGTCGAAGTAGTCGGCGATGCCTACGCTTTGGAGGATCCTCTCCGCGTTCCGGCTCGACGACGCGAGCGCCAGAGGGATCCTCCTGGCACGTAGCCGCTTGAGCAAGTCCGCTGCGCCCGCAAGGAGTGCTGTGGCGTCGAGCAGATCAACCTGCTCCTGGTACCAGGCGTTCTTCCAGTCGGACATTTCCGTTCGCTGATCCGCCGCAAGCTCCATTCCGCCCATGCGGACGACGATCTGGAGTGCCTCGTCCCGGCTCACGCCCTTGAGGAGGTCATCAGTTGCCGGGTCCAAAGAGAAGCCGAGTTTCGCTGCGACCTGCTGCCAGCCTTCGAAGTGCAAGCGTGCGGTGTCAACCAGCACTCCGTCGAGGTCGAGGAGCGCTCCTCGGAGTGGGAGCCGCGCAGCGAGCTCGGCGGTCACGTTGATCGTGTTCATGCCGAGGTCCTCGGCTGGGCAAGCTTCTGAGCAGCGGAGATGTTGAGGAGCGGGTCTGCCACGGGAATCTCAAGCTGTTCGCGCAGCGCGGCGAGGGCGAGTTCGACCGCTCCCACCACTTCGGCGCGATCTCCCAGTT
>JBJMHG010000056.1:0-4661 GCA_045807485.1 Actinomycetes bacterium | reverse complement strand
CATGACGCCTGAGGAGATTCTGAAGGGTCTGTTTGATGAGACGTTGGTGGGTAATGCGCCTGCGGTGTTGGAGTTGACGAATGCGGGTTTGGCGCAGGGGATGTCGCCGGACACGTTGTTGTTTGAGGCGTTGATTCCGTCGTTGGAGGAGGTGGGTGCCCGGTTTGAGCGGGGGGATTTCTTTGTTCCGGAGATGTTGATTGCTGGTAAGGCGATGTCGGGTGCGTTGGATGTGTTGCGTCCGTTGTTGGCTGAGACTGGGGCTGAGACGGTGGGCAAGTTTGTGATGGGGACGGTGAAGGGTGATGTTCACGATATTGGGAAGAATTTGGTGAACATCATGTTGGAGGGTGCGGGGTTTGAGGTGATCGACTTGGGGGTGCAGGTGCCGCCGGAGCGGTTTGTGGAGGCGATCGCTGAGCATGCTCCGGACATTGTCGGGTTCAGTGCGTTTTTGACGACGACGATGCCGATGTTCAAGGCGAACATTAATGCGTTGCAGAAGGCTGGTTTGCGGGATCAGGTGATTGTGATGGTGGGTGGTGCTCCGGTGACTCAGGAGTATGCCGATGCTGTGGGTGCTGATGGGTATGCCGCGGATGCGTCGACTGCGGTGCGTCGGGCCAAGGAACTGATCGAGCAACGCCGCCTGGTCACCGCCTGAGCGCGCGCGAGCGCCGCGAAGAAGCCTGAAGCCACCGCCATGCCCAAGCTGCTGCCGATCATCGAGCACTCGATCAAGGGTCCGATCTGGGACTGTCGCATGTGCGGGCAGTGCGTGCTGCACTCGACGGGCATGACGTGTCCCATGACGTGCCCCAAGACGTTGCGCAACGGGCCGTGTGGCGGAGTTCGCGAGAATGGCCACTGCGAAGTCGTGCCCGAGATGCGCTGCGTCTGGGTCAAGGCAGAGGAACGCAGCCGCACACTTCCGCTGATGCCGAAAACCTGGCGCGAGCACATTCACGAGTTGCGACCACCGGTCAACAACGAGCTCGAGGGCGACGCGTCCTGGACGAACCTGATCACCGGCAAGGACCGTCGACATCCGGCAGGCTGGGACGGCATCACGGTGGACGCGGCATCCGAGCCAGACCCCGAACTTTCCCTCGTCGAGTACGAGGGGCCCCTCGAAACACCTTTCCATCCGCAACCTCGGTAGGGTCGCGGCCCAATGTCCTCGCCGTTCGCGGCACAGGTAACGAACACCACCACCCTGAGAAGCACCAAGGAGCACCATGCACACGATCCTGCGCTCGGCGACCAAGCAGGTCATCATCGGCAACGACCAGCCGTTCTGCATCATCGGCGAGCGGATCAACCCCACCGGTCGTAAGAAGTTTCAGGAGCAGTTGCGCGCCGGAGACTTGTCAGCTGTCGAGAAGGACGTTCACGCTCAGGTCGAGGGCGGAGCCATGGTCCTCGACGTCAACATGGGTGTTCCGCTGACCGACGAGGCGGAGCTGCTGTCAAAGGCCGTCAAGCTGGTGCAGTCACTCACCGACCTGCCCCTGTGCATCGACTCGTCGGTGGTAGAGGCCCTCGAGGCTGGCCTCGCCGCGTACGAAGGCAAGGCACTGGTCAACTCGGTCACGGTCGAGGACGAGCGGATGGATGCGATTCTCCCACTCGTGAAGCGTCACAACGCGGCAATCATCGCGCTGCCCAACGACGAGACCGAGATTCCGATCGACCCGAAACGTCGGGTTGAGCTGGCGAAGAAGTTCGTCGACCTTGCAACGAGCAAGTACGACATACCGATCGAGGACATCGTCATCGACCCCCTAGCCATGCCCATTGGCGCGGATTCCCTGCATGCAGACCGAACCATGGACGCAATCGCCATGATCGCCCAAGAGATCGGTGTGAACATGACGCTGGGGGCGTCCAACGTGTCGTTCGGTATGCCCGACCGTCACACCCTCAACGCTGTGTTCCTCCCGATGGCGATGCGTTCTGGCCTGACCAGCGCCATCATGGACGCCCGCACGCCGCAGGTGGTCACCGCGGTCAAGGGCGCAGACCTCATGCTTGGCAACGACGAGTGGGGCGCGAGCTGGATCCAGGCTCACCGCGCCAAGCAGGCATCTGAAGCAGCCGCTTCAGAGTTCTAGCTCCAAACGGGTGCGCACGTCGTCGTAGATCTGTGGGATCCCGCCCCGGCCGTTCATTTGAGGTGAACCCGCCGGGGCGTCCGCACGTATTACTGCAGAGACGACGTTCACGACTGTCAAGGAGACAGACATGTCTGCACCTGCAAAGAGACTCATCATCGCGGCGGCAATCTCCGTCGTAGGAGCTGGACTGCTTGCCGCATGCTCAGACTCGAGCGCGAGCGACGGTGGTAACCCCACGCTCAACATCACCTCGCCGTCGCCCGACGCGAAGGTGTCGTCCTCAGTGAACGTCGCTTGGGACACGAACGAACAACTGGGTGACCCGGATACCGGCTTGGACCATGTCCACGTGTTCGTCGACGGGCAGTCGAACGACTACACCGTGGTGGGAAGCGACCACTTCATGGTCACCGGCCTCACGCCAGGCGCCCACACCATCGACGTCACGCTGCAACATGCAGACCACTCGTCGGCCGGGGCCTCCGATGAGGTCAACGTGACCGTAACCAAGTCGGGAGGCGCGAGCCCGTCACCCACACCTAGCGACACGGGATCTTCCGGACGCTATGACTACTGACGCACACTCGCCGAGCAGCCGATTGAAGGCGTCAGTTGAAGGTCCCCCTGCAACGGCGACGGTGGAACGGTATCGACGGTTCACACGTTGGATTCATGTTGCCGTTTACCTGACCGTCCTCACGTTGATGGCAACCGGCACATGGCTGCTGATCGGACGTGAAGGTGATCCGTCACCGTTGAGTCGGCTGACCGGAGTCAGCGACGCTCACCTGCACGTCAGGACGGGTTGGGCGCTGGTCGGAGTCCTCCTGATCGGCATCGCGGTCGGGCTCCGCAGGGCCGCGTCGTTCGCTGCCGAATCGGTGCGGTTCCAGCGGACCGACCTGGCGTGGTTTCGCCGCTGGCCGGCCGCGCTAGTCACAGGCAGGTTCGCCCGCCACGACGGACAGCTAGACCCCGGCCAGCGGCTCGCGAACATCGCACTGGCCCTCACGCTGCTCGCCTTGATCGTCAGTGGCGTCGCCATGGCGGTACTCCACGGCGGGCCGGCGTTCGTCTGGCTGGTCCGGATTCATCGCTGGTCGACGTACCTGCTGATCCCGCTGATCGCCGGTCACGTCGTCATCGCCTCCGGCGTCCTACCTGGCTATCGAGGGGTCTGGCGGTCGATGCATCTGGGCGGCCGGCTTGACGCCCGCGTGGCACATCGCCTCTGGCCTGGCTGGACCGAGCGGGCCCAGGAGCAAACGGGCGAGTGACCGCCCCTCGAGTGCACACCTGGTTGACGTTCCGGACCCTCGAGTGCGGAGGTCCAAACCGGACACCATGCGATCGGGAGAGTTCGGCGTCCACGTTCGCCAAGCAGATCTGGACCGGCCGTCAACCAGGTGCACATTCGGCGGGAATTTACGTCACCCAGATGCACATTCGGCGGGGCTTGGCTTCCACGTCGTGGAACAGTGGCACATTGCGGTATACACAGGTTCCGTGGATTGATATATCCATAGTGTGACCGCTCCGGTCGAGATCCTTCAGCCCGATGGCCGCTCCCAGTCCGAGCAGGCCTACTACGCGCTGCGCGAGCTCATCGTCACCCTGGAGCTCCCGCCGGGCAGCCTCGTGGACGAACGCGAGCTGATGGACCGGCTCAGACTGGGCCGGACGCCGGTGCGCGAGGCCTTGAGGGCCCTGGCCCAGGCCAAACTGGTCGAGGTCTATCCCCGCCGGGGCATGTTCGTGGCGCCGGCGGACGCGCGCGACCTGGCGTCCCTCTCCGAGGTGCGGTGCGTCCTCGAGCCGTTCGCCGCGCAGCTGGCAGCTGAGCGCCGTACTGACAGCGACAGAGTCGAGCTTGAAGCACTCTTCGATGAGCTCGATGCCGTGGCCGTGAAACCAGTAGGACGCCGGCTGATCGAGATCGATCAGCGCATCCACCGATTCGTCTACCACTCAGCACACAACGCGTTCCTCGAGTCGGTCCTCGACGAGCACTACATGCACGCCCTTCGAATCTGGTTCCTGGCTCTCGACAAGGTGACCGGCCTCGAGAACGCTGTGCTTGAGCACCGCGCGATTCTCGAAGCCATCCGCGACGGCGACCCTGACGGTGCCGCCGCGGCCATGAAGAAGCATGTCGACGGATTCGAAGGAGCCATCCGCCGATCGCTGTAACGGTCGTACTGCATAACTGTCCATCTCTTACAACACAGCACATCGAACAACGAAAGGGACGCCGACATGAGCACCCTCCCCGCACGGGCGAAGGCCGTCATCATCGGTGCCGGCATCGTCGGCAACTCCATGTCGTACCACTTGGCCCGACTGGGCTGGACCGACCTAGTGCAAATCGACAAGGGCCCCCTGCCGAACCCAGGTGGATCGACCGGACACGCATCCAACTTCATCTTCCCGGTTGACCACAACAAAGAGATGACACTGTTGACGGCCGACAGCGTTCGGCAATACCGAGAGATGGGCGTCTTCACAGAGTGCGGTGGCATCGAAGTGGCCCGCACCGAAGAGCGC
>JBJMHG010000055.1:0-3130 GCA_045807485.1 Actinomycetes bacterium | reverse complement strand
CGCATGGTTTTCGTAAGTTCGTCCTCTGCCTCGGCTACAAGGGCGACCTGATCAAGCGCTACTTCCTGGACTACCGCGAGCAGTTGGCCGACTTCACGCTCACGCACGACGGTGCCGAGCCCGTCTACCACTCCACTGGTCAGGTGGAGGACTGGGAGGTCACCTTCGTCGAGACCGGTCTGCAGACCGCCACCGTCGGCCGGGTGAAGCGAGTCGCACAGCACCTCACCGCGAGCCAGTTCATGCTCACCTACGGCGACGGCATCGGCGACGTCGACCTCACCGCGCTGGTGAAGTTCCACAACGAGCAGGGCCGTACCGGAACGGTGACCGCCGTTCACCCGGCCAGCCGCTACGGTGAGATGCACGTGGACGGCGACGTCGTCGTCGAGTTCAACGAAAAACCGACCCTTGCCACCGGCTGGGTCAACGGCGGGTTCTTCATGTTCGAGCGCAACTTCATCGACAAGTACCTGGCAGACGTCGACGACTCGGTCATGCTCGAGCAGACCCCGCTGCAGCAGATCGCCCGCGACGGCCAGCTCTCGATGAACGGTCACGAGGGCTTCTGGATGGGTATGGACACGTACCGCGACTGGACCGAGCTGAACAAGCTGTGGGACAAGGGCGAAGCCAGCTGGAAGATCTGGAATGACTGAGAGGAAGAAGAATCAGATGAAGGTCCTGGTTACAGGAACCGAGGGATATCTGGGTTGTCTGCTGGCGCCCACCCTGATGAGCCGCGGCCACGAGGTGACCGGGGTCGACACCGGCTACTACCGGCAGGGTTGGCTGTACAACGGCGTGACCGAGACGGCGAAGACCCTCGCCAAGGACATCCGGCACATCACGGTCGAGGACCTCGAGGGCGTGGACGCGATCGTCCACATGGCCGAGCTGTCCAACGACCCCCTGGGTGAGCTGCTCAGCGAGGTGACGTACACGGTCAACCACCTCGGTTCGGTGCGGCTGGCCGAGATGGCGATTCAGGCCGGTGTCGAGCGCTTCGTCTACATGTCTTCCTGCAGCGTCTACGGCGTCGCCGAGGGCACCGTCGACGAGAACTCGCCGATCAACCCGCAGACCGCCTACGCCGACTGCAAGACCCTCGTCGAGCGCGACCTGCGGCAGCTGGCCTCGGACAACTTCTCGCCGACGTTCATGCGCAACGCGACCGCCTTCGGCGCCTCGCCGCGCCAGCGTTTCGACATCGTGCTGAACAATCTGTCCGGCCTGGCCTGGACCACCAAGAAGATCGCGATGAACAGCGATGGGACGCCGTGGCGCCCGCTGGTGCACGGTCTGGACATCGCCAAGTCGATCTACTGCGCGCTGGAGGCCCCTCGCGAGGCCGTGCACAACCAGACGTTCAACGTCGGCAGCAACGAGCAGAACTACCAGGTCCGCGAGATCGCGGAAACCGTGGGCGCCGAGTTCCCCGGCTGTGACGTCACTTTCGGCCCGGCCGGTGGCGACAACCGCAGCTACAAGGTGAACTTCGACAAGATTTCCTCCGAACTGCCCGGATTCTCCTGTGACTGGAACGCCGCCAAGGGCGCGCGCCAGCTGCACCAGGTGTTCGCCGGCATCGGGATGGACGAGGCCACGTTCACCGGCCGCGGCCACACCCGGCTCAAGCAGCTGGAGCACCTGATCGCGACCAAGCAGCTCGATGCGGACCTGTTCTGGACCACGGACTTCATCGGCACGGCGGGTGTGAAGTAATGATCATTACCAAGACTCACATCCCGGACGTCGCGATCATCGATCTCGAGCTCCGTGAGGATGACCGCGGCTTCTTCGCGCGGACCTTCGACGTGGCGGAGTTCGAGGCCGCCGGGCTGAACCCGGCCGTCGAGCAGTGCAACGCCTCGTTCAACCACAAGGCCGGCACGCTGCGCGGGATGCACTACCAGCTCGCGTATGCCCCCGAGGTCAAACTCGTGCGCTGCATCCGCGGGGCGATCGTCGACAAGATCGTCGACATGCGCCCGGAGTCGCCGACCTACCTGGAGCACGTGTCGGTCGAGCTGACCGCCGAGAACCGGCGGGCGCTCTACGTGCCGGCCATGTTCGCCCACGGCTACCAGACGCTCGAAGACGCCACTGAGGTGATCTACCAGGTGACCGGCAAGTACACGCCCGAAGCCGAGCGCGGCCAGCGCTACAACGACCCGGCCCTGAAGCTGGAGTGGCCGCTCGAGGTCACGACGATCAGCACCAAGGACGCGGGCTGGGCGCTGATGGCGGACGTGAACGCGTGATCATCGTCGACACCGCACTACGTAAGCGTGCCGAGGCTGGCAACCCGATCCGGGTCGCTCTGGTCGGAGCGGGCTTCATGGGTCGAGGTTTCGTCAACCAGGTGGTCAACTCGGTTCCCGGGATGCAGCTGGCGGCGATCTGCAACCGCACCCTGGCCAACGCCGAGCGGGCGTTCACCGACGCCGGCGTGGCCGAGTGGGAGGTGGTGGACGACGCGGCGAGCGTCGACAAGTCTCTCGCTCGCGGCGTACCCGTGGTGACCCAGAGCTACCAGGCGGTCTGCGAGTCCGAGTCGATCGATGCGATCGTCGAGGCCACCGGGCACGTCGAGTTCGGCGCCCACGTGGTGACCGCGGCGATCGAGGGCGGCAAGCACGTGGTGCTGCTGAACGCCGAGGTCGACGGCACAGTCGGCAGCGTCCTGAAAGCCAAGGCGGACGCCGCCGGAGTGGTGCTCAGCGGGTGCGACGGCGACCAGCCGGGCGTGCAGCTGAACCTGGTCCGGTTCGTCAAGGGGATCGGTCTCACCCCGCTGGTCTGCGGCAACATCAAGGGCCTGCAGGACGAGTACCGCACCCCGACCACGCAGAAGGCGTTCGCCGAGAAGTGGGGCCAGGACCCGTACATGGTGACGTCGTTCGCCGACGGCACCAAGATCTCGTTCGAGCAGGCGATCGTGGCCAACGCGACCGGGATGACCGTGGAGAAGCGCGGCATGCGCGGCTCCGACCACAAGGGTCACGTCGACGAACTGACCACCGCCTACGACGTCGACGCGCTGCGTGCGGCCGGCGGCGTGGTCGACTACGTGGTCGGCAGCCAGCCGGGCCCGGGCGTCTACGTCCTGGCCACCCACGACGACCCG
>JBJMHG010000054.1:0-8540 GCA_045807485.1 Actinomycetes bacterium | reverse complement strand
CGAAAAGGTAACCAGGGCCAGGGTGAAAGCGATCGCTTGATAGTTCGTCCCGGCCGCCAGTCGCCACCAGAACCAGATCCATCCGAGTGAGAAGACTGCCAACAGCGCCCAGAGCGTCGCCTTCTCAGCACCTGACAGAGGATCGCCCGCGGTAGCTTCCCGAAGGAGCAATACCGACAGAAAAGCGATCATGACTATGCGCCCCACGAGAAGTTCGCGGGGCAACGTCAATCGCGCGTCCTCGGTGAGCTCAATGGTCATCGCCACATTCTGGCTGGCCTCTGCGGCGGGGAAGGCAGTTCCTTGGACCCTCCGGACAACCTTACATAATGTCGATTATCGGCGATTCGGCGTATGGGACATGGGCGCTGGGTATGTCGACTCGGTTCTAGGGTGAGGCTTGTCCCAGTCCGGGGCATCACCCTGCGGCTCACGCTGGAGGTGCCGTGAGCGTCGTAGACCGCGATGCCGGTCCCACGGTGGCTCGTCCGACACTTCGGGTCAGTCGCTTCACGCGGCTGGCGCAAGTGTTCGTGATCAGCAGCATTCTGTTATTCGCCTCCAGCGCGCTGATGGGCCCGTCGATGGCCGAACCGCGTCTGCCTGGTGCCGGCCCGCTACGCGCGTTTACCGCGGCACCGGCCCCTTGGATGGTGACCTGCGTTCTATGGATCGCGATTGCCAGTGGGGCCGTCGGCGTTGGCTGCGCCTGGGCGGCGATGGTGGGTGGCTGGAGGCCGGCGCTCAGCCAGGTGTGGGGCTGGGGAGCCGTTTCCGCAACGGTTCTTGCGCTGGTGCCACCGTTGGGTTCATCTGACATCACCAACTACGCGGTCTACGGCAGGCTCGCGACCCTGGGTATGAACCCTTATCTCGGGTCAGCCGATGAGCTCGCGCATCTGCACGACCCGGTTGGTGTTGGTTATTCAGGTCTGTGGCACAACACGCCGTCTGTCTACGGCCCGGTGGCGACGTTCTGGGAGTACGCCACGTCGCTGGTGACGGGTAGTTCGATGCGCATGTTCGTCATCATGACTCAGCTCGCTGCACTGGTGATATTCCTTGCGTCCGCTTGGCTATTGGACAGGGTCGTACGCGACGACGCCACCCAACGCTTGCGGGTCGCGGTGTTATGGACGGCGAACCCGCTGCTGATCTACCTGCTGGTCAACGCCGCGCATGTCGACGTCCTCGCCGTGTTCTTCGGCGTCGCTGCGATCGCCGCCCTGCGGCGATCAGTTGTGGGGGCTGGGGTGCTGGTCGGGTTGGCCACCTGCACGAAGGTGTCTTTCGCGCTGTACGTAGCGGGGCTTGCCTGGGCCTTGCGCAAGCGAACGCGAGATCTGTGGGCATTCTGCGTTGCCACGGTTCTCACTGCTGTGATTCTCGTGACGCCGTTCCTGCCCGAGATCTATCACCCGCTGTCAGTGGCGGCCAAGTATGTATCTCATGAATCCCCATGGCACTTCACCCTCACTCCCCTGACGTCCTTGCTCCCAACAAGCACCGTGCACACGCTGCTTTCAGTTTGCGTCTGGGCTCTCGTCGCTCTCGTGGCGTGGCGGATGTGGGCGGTCATGCCCAGGCAACCAGTCATGGAAACCGATGTCCGACTCGCGGGCGCGTGGGCCGCGACAGTCTTGAGTATTTCGTGGCTGCTCTGCTCGACATACTTCTTCGCCTGGTATGACGCCATGGCTTGGGCTCCGCTCGCGCTGATCCCGGCGTCGCGCCTCGACCTGGTACTCCTGATCAGGACCACTGTGGTCGCTCTTGCGTCAGTTCCCGGCCTGGACTTCCACCCCACCGGCGCGCTCGGTTGGGCCATGACATTCGTGTCGAACTCGGTCGCGCCTGTCGTTGGAGTAGGCCTGATCCTGGTGGTGGTGTTTGGCGGTCACCGGTTGCTGCTCTCGACCGACGGTCGACAACAGGCCATTCAGGTCGCGTGAAGGGTCGCGCTCAGCGAAGCTCCTGTATCCGGATCAGGTTGCCCGCAGGGTCGCGGAGCGCACAGTCACGAACGCCGTAAGGCTGCTCCGTGGGCTCTTGCACGATCTCTGCATCGCTCGCCTGGATCTGCTCGAAGGTGCCGTCGAGGTCTTTGGTGGCAAGAAGCAGCATCGCGTAGGTGCCCTTGGCCATCATTTCGCTGATCGTGCGGCGCTCTTCGTCAGTGATTCCGGGGTTCGCACCTGGTGGATCCAGGACAATCGAAGTGCCCGGCTGGTCAGGCGGTCCGACGGTGATCCAGCGCATGGGCCCTTGTCCGACGTCGTTGCGGACCTCGAAGCCGAGGGTGTCGCGGTAGAAGGCCAAAGAGGCGTCTGGGTCGCTGTGCGGCAGAAAGCTGGAGTGAATGGTGATATCCATGCCCTCACGCTAGCTGCGGTTCAGGGGCAGCCGCTTCTCGATTCCTGATCGGTCTGGTCACCTGCTTGGCGATGCACGGCAGCATCTCCGCTCGTGGCTGAGCGCCCTGTGTCCGATACACGCTGGGCGGCACACCGACCAGCTCGGTGAACCGAGTGCTGAACGTTCCCAGGGAAGCGCAGCCAACGGCGAAACACACCTCGGTGACGCTGAGCTCACCCTGACGCAACAGCGCCATCGCACGTTCGATCCGTCGTGTCATGAGGTAGGAGTATGGCGACTCGCCGTAGGCGCGCCGGAACTGGCGACTGAGGTGTCCTGCCGACATGTGGGCGCCCCGGGCGAGCCCTTCAACGTCGAGCGGTTCGGCGTACTCCCGATCGATCCGGTCTCGTACTCGCCGCAGCAACTCGAGCTCGCGCAGGTGGTGCGACATGTCCGAACTACTCACCGTTCCGATGGTGCCACATCAAACGGTCCTCTCTAGACCTTGCGCCACACGGACACGTGAGAGTCGCTCTCTGACGTGAATGGTTCTCGGGACCAGCCGGCAAAGCGCGACTCGAGCTCGAGACCGGCAAGCTGCGCCATGAGATCGCACTCAGTCGGCCAGATGTATCGGAAGTGCCCAACTTGGTAACGGAAGCTTCCGTCCGTCTGTCGGTAGTAGTGATGGGAAGCACACTCCTGAGTGACGACGTCATAGGCGTCGAAGATCAGATGGTCATTGTTGAGAGTGATCGAACCGGTCTGCTCCCCCTGCGAGAGCCGCTGGATGGGCGGAACCCAGAGCTCGATGACGAAGCGTCCACCCGGCCGCAGATGGCGGGATGCGTTTCGAAAGCACTGCGTCTGCTCCTCCTGCGTGCGGAGGTTCGAGATGCTGTTCCACACCAAATACACGAGCGAGAAATCGCCGGCTCCGCGTGCCTCAGTGGTCGCCATATCCCCCAGCAGCACCGGCAGGTGCTCCTCGTCAATCTTCTGACGAAGTCGGGCAACCATGGGCTCAGACAGCTCGATGCCTGTGACCGGAACGCCGCGTTCTGCAAGGGGAATCGCCACCCGACCAGTGCCCACAGCGAACTCCAATGCCGGGCCTCCCTCAGCAAGGTCTGACAGCAAATCGACTGCTGGTCCAAGCACCTCTGGTGCGAACTTCTCGGCCGAGTCAGCGTCGTAGTTCGCGGCCGTCGCCTCGTCCCACACCTCGCTGCTGGTCACGAGACGCAGCCTGACACGGCCCCGCGCTGGTCGCGAGGCATTTCTTCAGCGGTAGTCGGCCGCAACCGTGCGCCGAACACCGTCGACGGTGATGAGACCCCCGTGCGGCAGGATCCACTGCGGCCGCGTGTGTCCGAACGGAACGCCCACGCAGATCACCGCGTCTGCGTTGTAGGTACTGACCACGTCGATCACCACATCGCGCTGTTCGCGGCGCAGCCGGTCACGCTCGGCAGTGTCAGCCCTGCGCCGGAGATCTGATACCGGCGGACGTGCGACCAGAACGGCGTCGGCTGCAGCCAGAAGGCCGCGCTCCCCCAGAGACCTGACGATCCATCCCACCTCGCGTGCTGGCAGCAGCTCCTCGGACGTCTCGAGCAAGATCACAGACCCCTCGAGCACTTCCGGATCCGACGGAAACCGTCCCGCAGTCAGCACCCATTGCAGCACCTCTAGGCAACCACCCCAGGACGGACCTGTGACCGACCGCTCTGGACCCGCCCACGACCACGGCGCAGTAGGTTCGCGCTCTCCGTACTCGGTCAGCGCACGTGCATCAGCCCAGTCGACGCCGACATCCTCTGACTCACCGGGATCGATGATGTCGAGGACGCCGCCGCTGACGAGCGCCGCTCGGAGCGACCGCTGGTGTATGTCATCGACCGCGGGGCCCGCGCCGAGATGGACTTGCGTACTGCCACCGTAGAAGCTCGCGATGCCAAGACGCCACAGCCATTGGTGCAGGTTGGTGTTGTCACTGGTACCAACGAATGGCTTTGGATCCGCCCTTGCAACGCCGGCATCCAAGTGCGGAATGACGGTGATCTGGTCCTCTCCTCCGATCACCGCGATGATCCCTCGAATCGTGGCATCGGCGAAAGCTGCGTTGATGTCCGCCGCCCTTGCGGCCGGAGTGGCTCCAACCGTGCGAGTTGTGGGGAACTCGACTGGCACAAGTCCGGTCACCTCGTTGAGACGGCGCAATGCCTGCTCGTGGATCTCGGGGAACGCTCCGGCCGCCGCGAAAGATGGCGACAGCACAGCTATTCGATCGCCCGGCGCAGCCTTCGGCGGATGAATCAGCTCGACGGCCATCAGCGCACGACCTCGTAACGAGACATGAGGTATCCACCATCAGCCTGCACGGCCTGTAGGGACAGCTGCACATCGATGGCCAGCGCTTCGAAGAGCGCTATTCCATCACCGATGAGAACCGGCGCGCGAGTGAGAGTGATTTCATCGATCAAGTCAGCGGCCAAGAACGTCCGAATGGTCTTGCCGCCATCGACGTAAACACCCCTGGGCTGTCGCCTACTCAGTTCGGCCAGTGCGGCGTCCATTGTTCGCACAACGGTGACGCGCTCGTCCTGCGTGGCGGGGACTGTGGTGCTGAGCACGATCACGGGGATCGAATAGGGCCAGGAATTGAATGAGAGGACCTTCTCGTACGTGCCACGACCCATCACGAGCACGTCTACCCGTGTCATCAGCTCGTCGTAACTGGCCCTGATTCCGGGGCCCGGTACCGCCCCTGGGTGCTCAATCGAACTATCCGGGTCAGTGAGCCATGCGATGTCGCCATCATTGCGGGCGATGTAACCGTCGACGCTCGTAGCGATGTAGACAATTCCGCGCCATCCTCGCTCCACGGCCCTCATCGTAGGAGCAGACACCCGGCCAGACAGGAGGGAACCGTCGTGTTACCCGCTGTTCGAGTTGCTGACCCCGCGAGGGACGCGGAGTCATGCGCTGACATCTACGGTCATTACGTAGAACATTCGGTGACCACCTTTGAGTTCGAGCCTCCGACCGTCCGCGAGATGGCAGTTCGAATCGGAGCAAGCCTCGCAACGCACGAGTGGTTGGTTGCCGACAGAGACAATGTCGTGGATGGGTTTGCGTATGCAAAACCGTGGAACCCTCGCCCCGCCTACGACTGGTCGTGCGAGACAGCCATTTACGTCAGAGCTGGCTCAGAGGGCGGCGGAGTCGGCACCGCCCTTTACGACGGGCTACTGGCGCGACTGCGGTCTCGTGGCTTTTATGTTGCCATCGGCCGCATCGCCTTGCCGAATCCGGCAAGCGTCCGACTACACGAGTCCTTCGGCTACATACCGGTAGGTGTCCACCGAAACCTGGGCTACAAACACGGCCAGTGGATTGACGTGATGCACACCGCGCTTCAGCTGAACGCCGCGACAGGTGAACCGTCACCTGTTCGGGGACGCTAGACCAAGAGGGCGTCCATCTGACCGACAGCCCCAGTGAGCCCTTCGATCATCCCCATCTTGATGAGTGTGTCGAGGTGTTCCCGAGAGCCTGTCGTAGACCGCATCACCATTCGAGTGCGCCCATCTTGCTCCGACAGTTCCATGACCGCTGTCGTTGTTGGCATGTCTGTGTTGTGTGTGCCGTCCTCGTGAGCGAATCCATCGTTGAACTCGAGTGACTTGGGCGGGTTGATCGAGGTGAACGTCCAGTAGCTGTGGTACCTCTCGCCGTCTGGGCCGGTCATGTAGTACGTGACGTTGCCGTGAGCGCGGAACTCGTACGTCTCGAACGTCGCCGGGTAGTGCGGTGGTCCCCACCACCGTTCGAGCTTGCGGGGGTCTTCCCACAAGTTCCACACGCGGTCGATCGGTGCATCGAACTCCGCGGTCAATGTCAGGGTCAGACTCTCGAAGTCTTTGTCGACGCCGAGAACGCTCATGAGGTGGGTCCCTTCGGTGGTGGTTCTTTCGCTAGTAGCTGTGTCATGCGATCGACTCGGCCTCTCCAGACCGACTCGACGTCGGCCAAGACCGCCTGGGCTCTGAGCAAGCCCTCCTCGCGAGCCAGCACGATTTGCTCACGACCCCTGCGGTGCTTGGTGATCAGGCCAGCGCGCTCGAGTACCGCGACATGCTTCTGCACAGCAGCAAAACTCATCGGGTACTGCTTCGCGAGCTGGGAGACCGAGTACTGCCCTCCCCCGACTCGCCGCAGGACATCGCGACGGGTGGGGTCCGCGAGCGCCTGAAAGAGCTCGTCTACGCCCCGTTCTGAGGTGGCAGAATCTACAACCATTTGGTTGTACGTTAGCACATTTCGCGCGGGTGTCCAGTCGTGGGCATCGTTCCGCATCACGGAACATCCGGAGTGTCCGGGACAAAGGACCTGGCAGGCCCGGCCTCTCTACGTCAAGGTATCTGGCGTGAGCATCCCCAGTGACCTTGACATCGCCCGTGCCTCAACCGTCCGCCCGATCAACGAGATCACCGAGTCGATGGGCCTCCCCGAACATCTATGGGAGCCCTACGGCCGAGAAATCGGCAAGGTCAGCCTTGACGCCATCGAGGACCTCGCTGATCGTCCGCCGGCCAAGTACATCCTGGTCACGGCAATCACGCCGACGCCGTTGGGCGAGGGCAAGACCACCACGTCGATCGGCCTGGCCCAAGGGTTCGGACACATCGGTAAGCGGGCGACGTTGGCGCTCCGCCAGCCCTCGATGGGGCCGACTTTCGGCATCAAAGGTGGTGCGGCCGGTGGCGGCTACAGCCAGGTCATCCCGATGGAGAAGCTCAACCTGCACCTGACTGGCGACTTCCACGCCATCACGGCAGCGCACAACTTGCTCGCCGCCGTCTTGGACAACCACCTGTACCAAGGCAACGAGCTCGGCGTCGACATGCATTCGATCGAGTGGCGACGCGTTCTCGACGTGAACGACCGTGCCCTTCGCAACGTGATCATCGGCCTGGGCACCCGCCTCGACGGTGTTCCCCGGCAGACGGGGTTCGACATCACGGCAGCGAGCGAGCTCATGGTTCTGCTTGCGCTCGCCACGTCCGAGAAAGACTTGCGTGACCGCGTCGGCAAGATCGTGGTCGGTTACACCAAAGCAGGCGAGCCCGTCACGGCTGAAGATCTCAAAGTCGCCGGTTCCATGGCAGTCATTTTGCGCGACGCTCTGCGTCCCAATGTGCTCCAGACCATCGAAGGACAGCCAGCTCTGATCCACACCGGACCCTTCGGCAACATTGCGACTGGTCAGTCGTCCATCGTCGCCGACCTGATCGGCATCAAGACCGGTGACTACCTGATCACCGAAGCCGGATTTGGAGCCGACATCGGTGCGGAGAAGTTCTTCGACATGAAGTGCCGCATGTCCGGGTTGCAGCCTTCCGCTGCCGTTGTGGTGGCAACGGTGCGCGCGCTGAAGGCACATTCGGGACGCCACTCGATCAAGCCAGGAAAGCCACTACCGCCAGAGTTGCTGGCGGAGAACCCCGACGAGGTGGCGATCGGTGGCGCGAACCTTCGCAAGCACCTAGAGAACCTCAAGAAGTTCGGGGTCACGCCGGTGGTTGCGATCAACGCCTTCCCCACCGACCACGACAGCGAACACGAGGTCATCAAGAAGATCGCTGAAGAAGCCGGAGCCCGATCCGCTGTAGCGACGCATGTCGTCGACGGCGGAGCCGGCGCGGTCGACCTCGCTCGTGTCGTCGAAGAGGTGGCCAACGAGCCCAATGACTTCCGATTCCTCTACCCGCTAGAGGAGACGATCGAAAAGAAGATCGAGACAATCGCGACCGAGCTATACGGCGCCACCGGTGCCAGCTTCACGCCCGCGGCCGCCAAACAGGCCAAGCGTTACCAAGAGCTTGGATACGGTCACCTTCCCATCGTCATTGCCAAGACTCACCTGTCGATCACCAGTGACGCCTCGTTGCTCGGCGCCCCGGAGAACTGGGGACCTCTGCCCGTCCGGGAACTGCGACTTGCTGCCGGTGCTGGCTACATCTATGCGGTTTGCGGCGACATTCGCACCATGCCGGGGCTCTCCAGCCATCCCGCGGCGGAGCGGATCGACATCGATGCAGATGGAAACATTGTCGGACTGTCCTGATCGCGGATCAGCGTTTCGCCTGCACAGGGGATCGTAGAATCCGACGTCG
>JBJMHG010000053.1:0-5818 GCA_045807485.1 Actinomycetes bacterium | reverse complement strand
GGCCCTAGCACTCGCTGATCGACCAGAGCCTGCACTCGTGGCTTGGGGCGGAGACGACCAACGGCGATGGGTTCGGGGTGGGTTGGTACGGGCGCGGCGACGAACCGGCGCTCTTTCGCAGCATCGAACCTGCCTGGAACGACCGCAACCTGCGCGAGCTGTCGCAACAGATCGCATCTCGCCTCGTGTTCGCGCACGTTCGGGCGTCCAGCGGTGGCGCGATCCAACAGACCAACTGCCACCCGTTCCGGCACCAGAACTGGCTGTGGATGCACAACGGCCTCATCCACGATTTCGGAAAGCTGAAGCGTGATCTGGTACTCCAGATCGACCCAGAGCTGTACCCGACGATCGAGGGTTCCACCGACTCCGAGGTGTTCTTTCACCTAGCGCTGAGCTTCGGACTGACCGAAGACGCCCCTTCAGCCGTGGCCCGCGCCGTCGGCGCCGTCGAGGTGGCAGGACGGGCACATGGCGTGCCGCATCCCATGCAGATGACAGTTGCCACCACTGACGGTGACGCGATTTGGGCCTTCCGCTACGCGAGTGAAGGAGAAGGCTCTCCTAGATCGCTGTACTACAGCACCGACCAACCCACTCTGCGCCAGATGTATCCCGACAACGCGGTTCTGCAGCAGCTCAGCGCCGACGCTCGCCTTGTCGTCTCCGAACCTCTCGGCGAGCTGCCTGGTGCCTGGAACGAAGTGCCGCCTTCCACGTTCAGCGTGATTCGCGCCGGACGCGACGACATTCATCCCTTCTCGCCCGCCGAACCCTGAGCGCTGCTACGTGGACGCGGGAGCCGGCTCGGACGTCTTCACGCGCTCGTCCTTGGGCGGCCGCATGGCCGGCAAGGCAAGGCCGACGACGATGGCCGCCAGCAGCACGATGGCCGCCGAAATGAACGCTGTGACGTGTGATGCGTGCAGGAATGAGTCGAAGGCGGCCGCACGAATCTGATTGATCACGTCGACGGGTGCGCCAAGGTTCGCGGCCTGGCCGAGCACGCCAACAGTTTCGACCACCGAATCCTCGGCCCGCGCCTGTGCTGCGTCCGGCAGCTGTCCCAAGGACGGGCTGACACTCGATGCGTAGGTCGTTGCCAGCACGGTGCCGATGACCGCGACACCCAGCGCGCCGAACACCTGCCGAACCGTGTTTTGCACCGCCGAGCCAGCGCCTGCACGTCCCAGCGGCAGGGCGTTCTGCATGACCGCGGACGCCGGCGCGATCACGTTTCCCATGCCGAACCCGAATACGAAGAACATCACCAGCACGAGCCACATGGGCGTATCCAGCTGCAGCGTGGCCAGGCCGAACAGCGAGAACGTGACCAGGACCAATCCGGTCGTGATGACCGTACGGTAGCCAAAGCGCGCTGCCATCTTGTCGCTTCGTGGCGCGGCAAGCAGCTGGCCCACAGCGAACGGCAGGAAGCTGAGGCCGGCTTGCAAGGTGTCGTAGCCCCTGAGCACCTGCAAGTAGAACGGCAGCGAGAAGATCACGCCCTGCAGCGCGAAGAACGACAAACTCACGGCGGTCAGGCTGACTGCCCAGCCACGATTGCGGAACAACGAGACGTCGAACGACTTGTGGTCGCTCCGCGCCTCGAGGATCAGGAACAGCGCAATGAGAGCGCTACCAATGACGATTGGGCCGAGTACTGACAGCGTGAACCAGTCTTTGGTCTCGCTGGCGTGAATGATGCCGAAGACCAACAGCGTCAGACCGGAGGCTGACACCACCAAGCCCATCACGTCGAGGCGCTGCGGTTTCGGGTTGAGGGTCTCTGGCACGAGGCGGGCGATCCCGATCAGGCCCACGATGATGATCGGCACGTTGATGAGAAAGACCGAGCCCCAAGCATTACCGGTCAACCAGTCAGACCACTCGGGGTGCTGCAAGAGCAAACCGCCGAGCACGGGGCCGAGAGCCACGGCAGCTCCGACTGCTCCCGCCCACATGCCGATGGCCTTGCCGCGTTCGTGCGGTGGGAAGACCACGGTGATGATGGCGAGGGTGATCGGCAGAACTGCTGCGCCCCCCACTCCCATCACCGTCCGGAACACGATCAGCATCTGTGCATTCACCGAGAACGCGCACACGGCGGACGCCGTTGCGAACAGCACCAGCCCGACCACCAGGACGCGTCGGCGTCCGTAGCGGTCGCCAAGAACACCCCAGGTGAACAAGAGCGCCGCAAAGGAGAGGATGTAGGAGTCGATCGCCCACACCAGTTCGCTCTGGCTCGCGCCAAGATCGTGCTGAATCGTGGGAAGGGCGATGTTGAGCACGGTGTTGTCAAGCACCACAACAAGCAAGCTGACGACAAGAACGCCGAGCATCGGCCAACGCTTGGGGTGCCCTTCGCCGTGAACCGGCTGCCAGATCGTGCGAGACATGCGGCTCCTGCCCTTGGAGGTGAGTGGCAAGCGCCCACTTCGGCGCAAACGACGGCACAACGGTGCGCCCGCTTAGGCTATTCCGCCAGTCGGCGTGTCCTGCCCCTCGGTGGCGTCGACTAGGGCACGACCGCCGTACGAGCCGTCGCTGAGGCCGACACGGTGGCCGTACCGGTGCTGCCGATCGTGATCTTGCTGGCGATTGGCAACCGGTACTCCACTGACATGTTCACTGACACGGTCGTAGCCGTCGCCTGGACACTCACCTCGTCGACATCGATTCCGGCGTGGTTGACGTAGGCAAGCGCCGCGTCCTCCGCCGCATCGGCATTCAGGGGCACAGGGCCCGCATCTGGCAATCCCTCGGTGTAGACCCGCGACTCGTTCACCTTCTGCGCGCCCGCGAGTGCCGCACCGTCAGCGGCCGCGACGAGTTGGCGGCGTTCCAGATAGAGGGCGCTCACGTCCGTGACGACTGCCACCAGAACTGCGACCAACGTGACGAGCCCCAGTATCAGGAGAAGAACGGTTCCCTCTTCCCTCGATCGTGGCGAAGTCGATATCGGTCCACGCAGCTTCACGGGCGGACCTCGGTGTACTCGTCGACCACCTGAAGGTGGGTGGCCGAAACCGGAACGCTCACCATTTCAAACCCACCGATCGCCGGTAGCCACGGCAATGTCACTCGTGTCTGGTAGCTCACCTGCACGGTCGCTCCTGGCGTCAGGCAGGGGGTCGCGCTGCACGAGATCACAAGCTCGCGTTCGCCGAGCGTCACGCCATGGTCAGCCATGGTCAGAGCCGCAGCTGCGTGAGCCCGCTCCTCACCGACTGCAGTGGATGGTGACCGCACGAACACCCGGGCGGCTTCGCGCGTGGCTGCACTTGCGCCGAACGCGACGCGCTGCACGTCGAACACTGCCAGAAGTAAATATACGAGCGGGACGACCAGCGTCACGGCCAGGAGAACGAACTCAACCATCGCGGCACCCTGGTCGGCTGCCAGCGTGCGTCGCTCGTTGAGCCCGCTTTTCAAGACTCCTCCATGGCGTGGCCCGACACGGTGAGCGCGTCGTGCGGGCCGAGCCAGCCGAACAACGGCAAGTTGGCGCGCACGGTCACGACGACGGTCTGAACGCCAGCAACGGACTCGTATCCGGCACTGACGTCCTCGGCGTACTCGTCCGGGAGCGACTGACGGATCAGCGCCCGCGTGTGCTCGGCGCCGCCTTCAGGCGCCTGGTTCGCGGCTGCGGCAAATCGAGCGCCCTCCCCTGCGGCCGAAACGAGTGTGTTTCGGATATGCAATGCGAAGGCGACCTGCACAAGCGCCAGGACGAGGACCACGACGAGTACGGACACCAAGACGAACTCGACAACCGCCGAGCCCGCCTCGCGCGAGCGAAAATCAGGGTCCGGTGACACGGCCCAGCGCTGCAGTGAAGATGGACTTCAACTGCTCATCGGCGACTAACCACAGCGCCGTGACGAGTCCGGCCGTCATCACGGTCACTAGCACCCAACCCGGGACGTCGCCGCGGTCGTCGGCTAGCCCGGCTATCCAGTTCCTCAACTGGTGCGCAACTGTTCTCATGTTCCCTCCCCTTCCGAAGCCCTGTCAGGCTCCGAGCCTCAATCCGTAGAAACCTGGAAACAGGACGAACACGACCGAGAGCGGAAGCACAAGGAAGACAACGGGCACCATCATCCCGATCTCTTTGCGACCCCCCGCCTCGATCAGTGCTCGCCGTTCCGCCTCGCGCGCGTCACCCGCTTGGGCCGCGAGGACATCAGCGAGCGGAGTACCCCGTTCCACCGAGACGCTGACTGCATCCACAAAGCGACGAAGCTCTTGGGACGCGTTGCGGTCGGCCATGTGCTGAAGCGCCGGAAGGAGCGGAAGGCCGACACGGATATCGGTGACCACACGATTGAGTTCATTGGCCACGACGCCCGATCCGATCTGGCTCACTCGATCAAGGGCGGCGAGGAGCCCAGCGCCCGCACCGACCGCCATAGCAAGCATCTCGACCATCGTGGGAAGCTCTGCTCGCAGTCGTTCCCCGCGCCGCCGCACCTCCACTGTCAGCGCTCGCTCGCGCACGAGAACTCCGGCAGCGGCACCAAGGGCGATCACCAGCAAGCTCGGCAACAAGTGAGTGTGACCGATACCGCGCAACACCAAGATGATCGCCCCAACCGTGGATCCACCGATCCCCCACAGCATTTGCTCGAGTCGGAACTGTTCGACCGACACTCCCTTGCCCAGGACATCGAGCCTTCTTTGTACGCTCGCGTCACCACTTGACAGCGCCATCAGCCGGGAAGCCAGTGACACGGCTGGATCGCTGAGTGCCTGCGTCATCCTCTTGGGTCGCGGCACCGTCTGCGGGACTGCCACGGCACGCCACTCGGGTCTTCCCAGATACGGAATCACTCGATCGGAGAGCCGCGGAGGCGTCGGCGTCGGAAGCCGTTGCGCAATATGCCAAAGTCCACAAGCCATCGCGCCCCAACAGACCACGAGCGTCACAGTCATCGGAGCACCCGGGCTTCGACGGGTAACCGCCCGATCCGCATCATCAAGCGGTACGCCGCGACCGAGACAGCCGCACCGATCGTCAGAACCACCACACCTGCGGTCGTGTTGTACGCGGCGACCGCTGCCGGGCGCGTTCCCAGCAGCATGAGTAGAACCCAGGGCGCCGCCACAGCGAGCCTGGCTGCATTTACGGTCCAGCTTTGACGACTTTCGAGTTCACCTCGCACCCTTGCTTCATCGCGGAGGAAGGTGGCCAGGGTGCGTAAGAGGCGGCCGAGATCGCTCCCGCCCACCTCCCGGGCCAGGCGGAGTGTCTCGACCACGCGGTCTCCGACCGGGTCAGCCAGACGCTCCTTCAACAAGTCCAGCGAAACCGAGAACCTCCCCGACGACCGATAGTCGGCGTTGAAGGCGGCGAAGGCCCAACGCAGCTCATTCGGCCCTGCAGAAGCCAGCTGGCCCAACGCCTCTGGAAGTGACAGCCCAGCTCGGACGCCGGACGCCAAGTGTTCGATGGCGTCCGGCCACACTGCTCTCAGCTCCGCCTGCCGACGGCGTTGCAGATGGCGGACCCAAGCGAACGGAAGACCCGACATCACAAGTCCCGTCGCCAAACCTAGAACGAATGAACGCGACATCGTCGTCATGGCAACGAATCCGAACAGGGCCAACGCTCCTGAGCTCAGCATCAGCCGCCCTGGCCCCCAATGGGTCAGTCCTGCCTCCAGGAGAAGGTCCTTCAACCTCGATCTGCGCTTGGGCAGGGTCCACGAAGGTACAACCAGCCACCAGAGACAGGTGGCAACCCCAAGTGCGCAAACCAAGCCGAGGACGACAGCAATCATGAGAGCCGGTCGCCGTCGAGCAGGGCCGT
>JBJMHG010000052.1:0-7368 GCA_045807485.1 Actinomycetes bacterium | reverse complement strand
TGATCAAGCCCACGATGTTGCGCTGCACCTGCCCGGTCAGCACCATGCGAACGACGTCCATTGCCTCCGGGGTCGTGACCCGCAAACCGTCGACGAACTCTGAACCGACTCCGAGGCGATCGAGCATGGTGGAAATCTGCGGCCCGCCACCGTGGACAACCACCGGCCGCAATCCGACGCGTCGAAGAAAAACGATGTCGGCAGCGAAGGACTCCTGCAGCGCCGTGCTGGACATGGCACTCCCGCCGTACTTGACCACAACCGTGGCGCCGGCGAACTTCTCCAGCCACGGCAGCGCCTCACCCAGCACAGCCGCCTTTGCGGTCACAGCAGCGTCGAGGACAGCGCTGGCATGCGTCGACGGTTGGGGGGTCGTCATGTCGAGTAGGCCGAGTTCTCGTGTACATAGGCGGCGGTGAGGTCATTCGTCCAAATGGTGGCCTCGTCTTTCCCCGCGCCGAGCTCCACTTCGACAACTACCCGCTCACCTGTCAGGTTCACTGTGGGCTCTTCGCTGAGTGCTGCACCGTGGGTGCACAAGGTGGTGCCGTTCATGCTGACGGTCAGTGAATCAGGGTCGAACGAGGCAGCGGTTGTGCCCACGGACGCAACTACTCGGCCCCAGTTGGGGTCTTCTCCGTGAATCGCGCATTTGAAGAGGTTGCTGCGGGCTATTGCACGCCCCACCGTTAGCGCATCATGTTCGGACGCCGCCTGCGACACGATGATCTCGATCTGCTTGGAGGCGCCTTCCGCATCGGCCAACAACTGCTGCGCCAGGGAGTGGCAGACCTCGATGAGTGTCTCGACGAACGCCGGCTCGGGCAGGTCGCGACCGACCATGACCCCCGACGCACCGCTGGCCATGACGAGCACGGTGTCGTTGGTCGACATGCACCCGTCGGAGTCGACCCGCTCAAAGGTCACACTTGTTGCCGTGCGGACGGCGGAGTCCAACGTCGCTGGGGCGACGAGGGCGTCCGTGGTGATGACCACCAGCATCGTGGCCAGTCCAGGTGCCAGCATGCCTGCGCCCTTGGCCATTCCGCCGACCGTCACACCACAGCGCGAGCGTGCGGCTGTCTTGGTGGTGGTGTCTGTCGTCAATATCGCGCAAGCGGCGTCAGCGTGACCGTCCTCAGACAAGTCGCTCGCCGCAGCCCGCACCCCGGCCAGAAGCCTGTCCATCGGCAAGCGAGCGCCGATCAGGCCGGTCGAACAGACCGCTATCTTCTCGGGCTCGCAGTCGAGGAGCTTTCCCGCCAAAGTCGCCGTCGCCTCGGTGTCGACAACGCCCCCTGCCCCTGTGCAGGCATTCGCACTGCCGGAGTTCAGCACGACTGCCCGGATATCTCCGTCGCGAACCACCTGCTCGGTCCACTGCACTGGCGCCGCCTTGACCCGGTTCGTGGTGGTCACGGCAGCAGCACAGAATTCGGGACCGTCGTTGACGACCATGGCGACGTCTCGAGCGCCGCTCGACTTGATACCGGCGGCCACTCCGGCGGCGCGAAACCCCAGAGCGGCTGTCACGGCCGCACGCTGCGTCATGGCGCTATCCCGTCCGCGGTGAGCCCGGTCTGCTCACCTATCCGCAGAGCAAGGTTCGCGTTCTGAACGGCCTGTCCGGCTGCTCCCTTGATGAGGTTGTCGATGGCGCTGACTGCGACGACTCGCCCTGAAAGCTCGTCAACCGCTACCTGAATATGGGCGGAGTTGCTTCCGAGGACGTCAGCTGTACGCGGCCACACTCCTGGCTCGAGAACGTTGACGAATGGCTCGTTGTGGTACGCGTCAATCAACGCCTGGCGAGCGTCTTCAGCGGTCACATCTGGCGCCGCTCGCGCAGTGCACGTCGCAAGGATTCCGCGTGGCATAGGCGCAAGCACGGGCGTGAACGACAGGTGCACCAGCGAACCTGCAACCCGCGCGAGCGCCTGAGCCATCTCCGGAGTGTGTTGGTGCGCGCCGCCAGCTTTGTAGGCAGAAAGCGAGCCCATCACCTCAGATCCCAACAGCTGGGTCGACGGCGATCGACCTGCTCCGGACGTTCCAGATGCTGCAACTACTACGACGTCATCTGCATCAGCAAGGTCTGCGGCCATCAAGGGGGCGAGCGCCAGCACTACAGCGGTCGGATAGCAGCCGGGGTTTGCGATCAGGCGTGCGGCACTGATGGCAGCACGCGCGTCGCGTAGCTCGGGCAGGCCGTAGGTCCAGGTGCCGGCATGCGAGTCGGCGTCAGGCCCGTAGTAGCGATCCCAGTCATCAGAGCTCTGCAGCCGGTGATCGGCGCCCAGGTCGATGAGTACCGGGTGGTCGTCGGGCATCGCCGCCAACACCGCCCGCGCCAGGCGTCCAGAGTGCCCGTGCGGCAGCGCGAGAAACACCACGTCAACGTGACCGATCGCCGAACGTGGATCGGTCACGACATCGTCAATGGACCCAATCAGCGTGCTCGCCAGCCTGGGCAGGTTGCGGTGCACCGACCCCAGAGTTCGGCCGGCTGACGACGAACCGAACACCGGCCCGACCGACAGGGCCGGGTGGGAGGCCAGCAGGCGAAGCAGCTCACCACCGGTGTATCCGGAGGCTCCCACCACTGCGGCCAACTGGCTCATCCGCAGAACTATACAGAGTCTTGCATAGTTCTGTAAATCGTCACCCTCGCTAGGCCCGAAGGATTGCCCCGGTGGAACGGCTCGCCTCATCGACTGCCGCTGCTCGGGCCTGCGCCACCTCATCAGGCGAAAGCGTGTGATCAGAGGCACGAAGTCGCAGGGCGAAGGCAAGTGACTTGTTCCCAGCACCGACCTGGTCACCGGTATAGATGTCGAAAAGCCGGACCGACTCGACCAGGTCACCGCCGCCACGTGCCAACGCCTCGGCAACCTGTGCTGCGGGCACGTCGGCGCCCACCACGAGGGCGACGTCCTCCTTCGCCACGGGGAAGGTCGACAACGACGGGCCTGGGGTCACCGCCTCTTCGCTCAGCGAGATCAGGTCGAGCTCCAGCTCCATCGCGCAGGTACGGGCGGGAAGTCCAAGCCGGGTCACGACCCGCGGGTGCAGCTCACCGGCGTGACCAACGACCTGGCCTCCGACAGTCAGCGCGGCACAGCGGCCCGGGTGCCACGGCGCATGCTCATCGGCGGAGACGCGAACTTGGACGCCGCACACCTCTGTCACCAGACGAGCAGCATCCACCGCATCACCCCACGCGGCGGTGCGTCCACTCCCCCACCACCCCGACCGCTCACGCTCACCGGACAAGGCGACGGCGACGCGCCTGGGCTGCCTCGGCAGCAGTGCTGCGATCTCGGCCAGTTCGTCCTGGTTGGGAGGGCGCGTCACTATTGGGCGGGGCGGCACCCGATGGCTGGATGCCTCTGGTCGGTACACCATGCCCATCTCGAAGATGGCGATGTCTTCGGCGCCACGGCCGACGTTGCGACGCAGCGTCGAGAGGAGCCCCGGTAACAACGTCGTTCGCAACTCTGGCTCTTCGTCGGAGAGCGGGTTCGCCAAGGTCAACGACCTTCTGCGGCCATCTTCTGACGGAAGCCCGAGATCGTCGTAAGCGGTGGGTGCCAAGAACGGATAGCTCTGCGTCTCGACGAATCCTGCCCCGGCGAGCGCGACGCCTATCCGTCTTCTGGCTCGCTGTGCGGCGGTGAGACCTGAGCTTGCCGGTGCCGGTGGAAGCTCGGACGGGATATGACCGTACCCGTGCTGGCGGGCGACCTCTTCGACCAGGTCGGCACCCATGGTGAGGTCGGGCCGCCACGAGGGGGCTCTAACCATCCACGGTGACGCGTCCGAAGGCGGACCGGCATCGGTGGAGTCGGTGGACACGACGCATCCGACCGATTCCAGGTAGCGAACGATGTCGGCGTCGCCGAACCGCACTCCTATCAGGCGGCTAGCAAGCCCTCGGTCGAGCTCGATCAAGGCGCCCGGCGAGGTGTCACCGACCACCGTGCGACCAGGGTCCAATGTGGCGTCGCCGAGCTCTACCAGTAGACCTGCCGCCCGCTCGGCGGCTGCCTCTTGCAACGCGGTGTCAACCCCGCGGGCGAACCGACGGGACGCCTCGCTCGGAAGCTTGTGACGACGCGCACTGCGCGAGATGGTCGCGGGATCGAAGTGGGCAGCCTCGATCAAGATGTCCGTGCTCACTGCATCGATCTCGGTGGAGGCACCACCCATGACTCCGGCAATACCGATCGCCCCAGTGTCGTCGGCAATTAGCAGGTCGTCCGGGTCTAGCTGTCTCTCTGAACCGTCCAGAGTTTTCAAGGTCTCCCCTGAACGGGCACGCCTCACCACGATCGTTCCCGACAGACGCTGCTTGTCATACGCATGCAGGGGCTGGCCTAGCTCGAGCATCACATAGTTCGTCACGTCGACGGCAAGTGAGATCGGACGCATGCCGGCCAGGCGCAACCGCTGTTGCATCCAGTGTGGGCTGGACGCCTTCACGTCAAGACCGCTCACCGACCGAGCGACGAACCGGTCGCAACCTGCGGAGTCGGCGACATCAACGGGCCATGACGGGTGGCCCTCAGCGGGCGGCATGTGCGCGGGATCGCGGTACTCGACGCCGAATGCTCCGGCGCACTCACGGGCGACGCCACGGAGCGAAAGGGCGTATCCGCGGTCGGGAGTCACTGCAATGTCGAGCACGTCGTCACGCAGTCCCAAGGTCTCGAGGGCGTCGTCGCCGGGCGCTCCCAGCCCCTCGGGCAAGGTCCAGATGCCCTCGTGGTCGTCACCAGCCCCGAGCTCGAGTGTCGAGCAGATCATGCCGTCCGACAGGTGCCCATACGTCTTACGCGCACTGATCCTGAAGCCTCCGGGGAGGACAGCACCCGGCAAAGCCACCACCACGAGGTCGTTCGTGGCAAAGTTGCGGGCGCCACAGACAATGCCCCGCGGTTCGGGCTCCCCCACGTCAACCTGACACCACCGCACCGTCTTGCCGTTCGAGTGTTCCTCTTCTTCAAAGGAGATGACGCGTCCGAGCAGCAGCGGGCCAGTCAGCTCAGCCCCGACTTCGTCGACCGTCTCGACCTCCAGGCCCACCGAGACAAGGCGTTCGGCGATTTCGCGTGCGGTCACCGACTCGGAGAGGTCGACGTAGTCGCGCAGCCACGAGACAGGAACGCGCATCAGACCTCAAGTCCAAAAGCAGTCGTGAAGCGGATGTCGCCTTCGACCATGTCGCGCATGTCCTCTACTCCGTGTCGGAACATCAAGGTGCGCTCTATGCCCATGCCGAAGGCAAAGCCCGAGTACTCGGCCGGATCGATGCCGCAGGCCACGAGCACCTTGGGGTTGACCATTCCGCAGCCGCCCCACTCGATCCACCCCTCCGACGAACAGGTGCGGCACGGACGTTCGGGGTTGCCGACCGACTCGCCGCGACAGACGAAGCAGCGCAGGTCCAGCTCGGCGCTCGGCTCTGTGAAGGGGAAGTAGGACGGGCGAAGCCGCGTGATGATCCCCTGGCCGAACATCGAACTCGCGAAGTGGTCGAGCGTGCCCTTCAAGTGCGCCATCGTGATGCCCGTGTCGACCACGAGACCCTCGACTTGGTGGAAGACGGGCGTATGCGTCGCGTCCAGCTCATCTGTGCGAAAGGTGCGCCCCGGGCATATCACGTAGATCGGGGGTGTTCGTTCAAGCATCGTGCGCACTTGCACCGGCGAGGTGTGGGTGCGTAGAACGACTCCGGAATCGGGCGACTCGACGAAGAAGGTGTCGGTCATGTCTCGGGCTGGATGCGCGGGTGGCATGTTAAGCGCATCGAAGTTGAACCACTCGGCTTCGACTTCGGGTCCCTCGGCGACCTCGTAGCCCATACCGATGAAGAGCTCTGAGATCCGCTCCTGCAACGTCGTCAAAGGGTGGCGCGCCCCGCGGGGCCGGACGTCCCACGGTGCGGTGACATCTACGCGCTCCTCGACCAGCACTCGCTCGTCACGCTGAGCGGTCAGTTCGGCTTGCCGCTCCTCGAGCGCCGAGCGAATTGTTGCCCGGGCTGCTCCGACTCGCTGCCCTGCCTCAGCACGTGCCTGTGGTGGTAGGGCTCCAATCTCACGGTTCGCGAGAGCGAGCGGTGAACGATCGCCGGCATGAGCCAGCCGTACCTCCTTGAGCACGTCCAGGTCGTCCGCCGCGGAGATCGCCGCCAACGCCGCGTCGACTGCGGCCTGCACTTGCTCCGGCTGCAGCGCCGAGACCTCAACTGGGTCGTACGAGGAGTTCGGAGCAGACATGCGGTGTCGGGACTCCTCAGCAACCTGGCCACGTGGGGCCGCATTGGGGCAATGTTTCGAGCGGGCAGGGCCCGAAGTCTAGTCACCGAGACCCGTGCAGCTCGACGAGCGCACGGTCACAGGGCCGTGGGATCGGTGACCGGCAAGACCACCACGAATCGTGCCCCGCCTTCGGGCGGTGGCACCAGCGCAATCCGACCGCCGTGGCCCTCCACGATTCCGTTGACGACGTACAGCCCCAAGCCGGTTCCGCCGCGATCCGACCCCTTCCAAAATCGACCGAAGATTCGGTGCGCACGTCCGGAAGGAATTCCCGGGCCTTGGTCGGCAACTGACATGACGAGGCCGTCGGGGTCTTGTCGCAGCGTGATCGTGATGGTGCCGGCCCCGTGGCGCAGCGCGTTCTCGATCAGGTTGTCGAGTACTTGACCCATCTTGTCGGGGTCTACCCAGACCTCTGGAAGGTCGTCGGCTACCTCCACGACGAACCGCTCAGGTTCGATTCCGGCAACCACCCTGGCTTCGACACGCTTATGCACCAACGAGGTCAAGTCGGTCGGCACTCGCCGTAGCTCGAGTCGTCCGGCGTCGATCCGGGCGACGTCCAACAGCTCAGCTATGAGGCGGGTCAGCCGATCTGCGTCACTGTCGACAGCCTCGAGCATCAAGCGGCGTTGGTCCTCGGTGAAGCGGTCCCACTTCGCCAGAAGCGTTGCGGTGAATCCCTTGATTCCGGTCAGTGGCGACCGAAGCTCATGAGCGACCGTTGCAATCAGGTCGGCGTGCTCGCGCTCTGCGCGGTCACGTGCCTCTGTACCGCGCAGACTCACCACGACCTGCTCTACCCGGCCGCCTCGCTGAGTCCTGATGTAGGCCGCTGTCACCAGAACGTAGCGTCCATCGGGAAGCTGTAGAACTCGCTCCACTTGCCGGGTGCGGCTCGACAGCCCGCCGAAAGGGTTGGTGACCTGCCACCAGTCGCGACCTGCGGCGTCAGTCAAAGGCAGCGCGTCGCTGAGTGTGAGCCCGATCAGTGCCTCACGGGCGACTCCGAGGATGCGTACCGCGGCCGCGTTGCAATCGGTGA
>JBJMHG010000051.1:0-4309 GCA_045807485.1 Actinomycetes bacterium | reverse complement strand
TTCCTATGTAAACAGCTAGGTCACCCATGAGCGGGTCACTGTCGCTTTTCAAAGTCGGTGCAATGGTCGCCGCCGAGGCAATAGCTGCGAACATCCACGCCCAAGGGCTGGTCCGCAGCCATCGCCATGGTGAACCAAGTGTCAGCGGAGTCTGCGGGATGTGGCGACGCAGATGACACCACATGCCAAGCAGCAGAGTTCCAAACAACAGACCGATCATGGCGTCGGACGTCCAGTGCAGGTCGAGCACGACCCGGGTGACAGCTACGACGCTTCCGACCGCTACCCCGGCCCCCACGCTTCGACGTGTGGCTACTCCAAGTGCAAGTGCTACGAGCCCCCAGCCCAAGACCGCCGTCGACACGTGGCCGGACGAGAGACCAACCCAGATGGTGGTGCTCGGTGAGGTTCTTGGGACCACTGAGAGGAGCGCAACTTCGGCGACTTGTCCGAAGGCCAGAACGAGGGGCAACACAGCAACCTGCCACGTGCGTTTCCACACGGTCAACACGATCAGCAGCGGGTAGAGAACCGCACCGCTTCCTAATTGGGTGACCCACGATGCAACCACGGCGGCCTTGCTACTGCCGGCGTCCACCACCGCACCGTGTGCTGCTAAGTCGAGACCTACGGGTTGTCCCTGAGCCGCTAGTACGAACCCCACGATGATGACAAGTGCGATGCCAACGGGAACCAGAAAGAACGAGTCGTCGATAACGCGCCGTACGGCGTTGGAAATCCGGTCGACACTTCGGCGCTCCCCCATGTGCAGAGGGTAGGGATTGAACCGCCTCGTCGGGTCACGGAACGAGCACGGGCGCGTTGAGATCTCGCAAAGGCATCAGCAGGACTTGTACACGTAGTGCTTTGAGCCTGGTGCAGTCACCATGAGGTTGCGGTACACGATGGACAGCTGGTCCCCCCAGTGTTGGCACGAGTACCTGAAGTCTTGCAACCGGTACTCGATGACGTAGACCTGGTCGCCGTACGCGTTCATGTAGGCCTTGCACTCGCGCCAACGGCCACATTCTTCTGCGACCGCGAAATCAAAGCCGGCCTTCGCCCCCCGCGCGGTCGCACCCGCCGCATTCTTCTGTCCGATCGCGAGTCCCTCGCTGTGTGCCTTGGCAATGAGTAGCCCGGCATACTTGAAATTGTCGTCGCGAGTCAGCTGGCCTTTGGACCGCGTCCAAGAGTCGAGGTTGTCAGGTTCGATGGCTTGGAAGCCATCATTGCCACAGCCGGCGATCCACTTACCGACAATGCGCGCAAGCTTGGCGCGCTTGGCTTTGGTACTGGTGTCGAGCAGCGTCTCACCCCAGAAGCCGTCGACGACGTACTTGCCGTCCTTCTTCAGGAGCAACCCAGGGTGCTTGTGCTTCCACCATCGCACTTCGCTTGGCTGCGTTTGGAAGGCGTTGACGTAGCACATCGTGTATCCGGCGGCGAAGGGCTTGGCCTCTCGATCACGGGAGACGACGGCGACGCCCTTTCGGGGTTTGTAGGCCTGACCAATCTGGTAGTCCCATTTGGCGTCGGCGGTCGGCAACTTCACGCTCGCGGCCGTGCCTGCGCTGGTGGGAGCGATCGGTAGAAGCAGTGCAGCGGCGGCAGCAGCGCCGACCGCCACAACCGCGACCCGCAGTGCATGCTTCATCAAGACCTCCTGAGGCTCCCTCACCATTTCGACGCTCCACAGCCTGCACCTCAGAGCGATTCGGGTGAAGCACATCACCGTGAGTCTCCTTGTCGGATGGCACACGTAGCCTCATGTCATGGATTTGGCTTTCAGCGGAGAGATCTGGTTTTGGAAGGGACCCGCACCCTTTTACTTCGTCACCGTCCCGAAGGACGAGAGTGAGCTGATCTCTGAGTACTCGTCGCTGATCACCTATGGCTGGGGTGTGATCCCCGTGACCGCCACAATCGGCGACACCGAGTGGACCACATCGCTCTTCCCCAAAGAGGGCGCCTACCTGGTGCCCATCAAGGTTGCCGTGCGCAAGGCTGAGCGCCTCGAGCTCGGCGACACAGCGGATGTTCGTCTCAAGATCGACGTCTAGAAGTCACACGCTCCGTGGACGCCGCGTTGGCATCGAGTTCACCCTGGGTCTGCCCGATGTCCTTTTCGTGGGGGTCAAGCAGATCCTGCAGCAGGTTGACCGCAAACAGCACCCAAGCCACAGCGGCTAGCGTCAAGAGTCCGATCAGCGCCATGGTTCCCCTTTCTGGGTAGCCCCGAACCCGCACGCTCTATTTGTGCTTGCGTGAGTACCCATTCAAGGTTTGGGCAAAACCTGCGCTTGTCTCAGCGACAGTGGTCGGTGATGAGCGCGAACAAAGGCTCGAAGTCGTAGGTCGTTGTGCTGTTCGACATGACCACCACGCCCAGCCCTCGCTCTGGATAGAGCCGCATGACATTCCAGAAGCCGACGCCAGACCCAAAGTGCTCGACCCAGTCACCTGGCCCGACGCTCGGACGCCGGAACCATCCGATGCCGTGGTCGAACGGTTTGCCCGGTTGGTCGAGCACGCGCATCGCACGTGCTGACTGTTCGCTGAGTACGCGGTGGCCGTCCAACGAGCCATCGTTGAGATGCAGGCGAAGGAATCGACCTGCGTCAAGAACATCGCCAACCAACCCGCCGTACGACGGTCCGTCGACGTAGAACCTCTTTAGGGCCAAATACCGACCGTGGCGGGCGCCGATGACACCGCTGGGTAGCGCCGCGCGCAGCACCGGCGTCACGATCCGTGGCACGCGCGCGTAACCGGTCGCTGCATCACCGTCTGGTTGGTACGTGTACCCCGTGCGTCGCATGCCCGCGGGACTGAGCACGCTCTGCTGTACATACTTCGTGAACGGCTCGCCGGACGCCGCACTGATCACTGCACCGGCCGCGAGATACCCAAGGTTGCTGTACCTGGCAGCCTCTCCCACGGGATACCGATACGCCCGACGGCGCGACATCTGCCGCTGCAGTAAGGCTGCGGCGTCCGGTGCCTCGTTAGCGGCCAGATGGGCCCACCGGATCGGGATTGGGTTGCGTAGTCCGGACGTATGACTGAGCAGCTGTCGTGTGGAGGGTTGGATCGCACCCGGTGCTTCAAGGTAGGACGCGTACTTCTTGATTGGGGCATCAAGGTCGAGGCGTCCTTCGTCAGCCAGCGCCATTGCCGCCGTAGCGGTCACGATCTTCGACATCGAGAACCAGAGGTACTGCGTCGAGGGTCTGGGTTTGACTCCGCTATCGAAGTCAGCGGTTCCAAAGCCGCCGGCGAACCGGAGTCCGTTGGCGTCCACCACGGCCAACGACAACCCCGGCACATTGCCCTTGCGCATCAACGTGTCGATTGCCGCGACGACGTCCTGGGGGATTTCGTCCTCAGGGTCGCTTTCCGATGCCGGCCGGTCTGGTCCGGGGGCGTGAGGCATCAGAACTCCTCGTCGATCCAGCCAGGGCACGCGCCGCATCACGGCACTGGCCTATCTTCGCGCAGCCGGACGTGCCTGGTGCGAACCGTGCGAAAATGAGCCTGCTGACGTGGCGAGCAACCCTGTCGGTTGGGGAGCGTGAATGCTGATGGTGCCCGTGCTTGTGTTCTTCGGCATAGCAACCCTTGTTGGTTGCCTGGTTCTAGCGATTGTCCGTCTGCGCCTACGCGCCTCGGCGCAGCGGCCTGAGGCGTCCGATGCTGAGTTATGTGAGCTCAAGCAGGCCAATCGGATCTCTTCGGTTGCGGTGGTCGCGTCGCTAGGCGGTCTTGCAGTGGCTGGACTGGCGTACGCCATCTTCGAGTGGAGCGGGTGACGGGAATCGAACCCGCACTATCAGCTTGGGAAGCTGATGTTCTGCCATTGAACTACACCCGCGCTGCGGTACAGCCAATCCGCAGCGGCGATGATAGTCGCCCGACTTAGAGGGGCGATCTCGGCGGTTTCAGACCCGCGCGGCAACGTGTCCGTCGCCCGTGACGTCCAGCACCGAGAACGGCGGCAGCCCACGGGTGTCCTGCAACGCCATGTCCTTCTGGAGCGTCGCGAGTGCCGGGTAGAGGTGCTTTTGCTGGAAGGTGCGGTACTGCTGCTCGGTCTCCCAGACGTCGATGATGCGGCTACCGCCTTCGATCGCACCGGCGACATGGACGATGCAGCCGTCGAGCGCATCCGGCGGGAGCAGCGGGTCGATCTTGGCTTGGTCTTCCAACGAGATGCCTGGCATGTCCTGGCAGAACGCGTACATTCGGGCCTCCAGTGAGATACAGTGGATGAAGCACTATTCGATAGTGAACACTCTAGGGAAAGTTA
>JBJMHG010000050.1:0-7051 GCA_045807485.1 Actinomycetes bacterium | reverse complement strand
TGACACGCCCGACGTCGACCGACGACACCGACCCGCCCAGGCCCACGCGCACGGCCTTGTCAAGGTCGATTGGGATGCCGAGGTTGCGGGCAAAGAGGTTCCCCGTTCCAGCCGGAAGGACTGCCATCGGAACCCCGGATCCGGCGAGTACGTCGAGAGCACGTTGCACCATGCCGTCGCCGCCCCAGACCAGCACCCGTTCGGCGCCTTCATCGACGGCTCGCCTGACTGCCTTGGGGGCCTTCTTGCTCTTGGGTACCTCGTACCAGAGCGGGTCGGTCACGCCGTACCGAGCAAGCGTTCTTCGCAGCTCGAGTAGCCCACCGCCCAGCGTCTTCTTTCGGTGAGCGACCACTGCGACCTTCATCAGCTGGCCATCCTCGAGTCGCTGGAACTGTCCCACTGTTCCGGACGGTCATCGGCGTCACCCTGCTCTAGAGCGTGAAACGCCTCACCTGCCCACGTGCGCACGGCGAGGAAGGCCACGAGGACGCACCCGGCGCCCAAAGCGAAGCCGACCGCGACATCAAGGGGGTGGTGCATCCCCCGATAGATGCGGCAGAAGCCAACTACAGGCCCAATGACCACCGCGACGACCCAGGCGAGAAGGCGCACGATGCGCGATCGCACGTGCCAGCCGATGATGACGGCGAGGCTGAACGCCAGCGCAGTCGAAGCGGCGGTGTGCCCAGACGGGAAGGATGAAGTGGGCGGCGACGCATCAAGCTGGTGGACGTCTGGCCGATCCCGCGGAACCAGCAACGTGGTCGCAATGAAGATCGTCACCTCGGAGAGCAGCGCAGTCGCGATGAGAAGCACAGATGCCCAGCGTTTGAGGAGCAGTAAGACGACTCCCACCAGCACTGCTACCGCAATCACTGTGAGGGTCTCGCCCATCAAGCTGCCGTAGTGGGACCACATGCGTCCGGTAGCCGTGCGGGTGGCTGCGAGGTCAACGGGGTATTGCCGGTCCCAACGCACCAGGCCGGTGTCGCTGAGCGCTCCGGTGATGAGCCAGCCAGCTCCGACGCAAACGGCAAGCATCGCTATCCAGCCGCCCAGTGCTACTGCAGCAAAGGGTTTCCACCGGGATTCAGAGCGTTCGCTCAACCCGGGTTCGACCAGCCTGGGGTGATCGAATTTGGGCACAGCAGTATGAGCGGACACGGGCACGGGTGTACCCGAGGACGATCTTGGGTAAACATCGACCCATGGCGCCCCTGCTGCTGACTGCTGTGATTGCCCTCACGGCTGGCATCGTTGTCTGGGGAATGCTCACGGCGGTGGGCATGAACCGAACGAGAAGGCGCCCGGTACAAGACGAAGCTCCGCCACCTTCGCGCTTTGCCTTAGTCGCCGGGGTGTTACTTGCCCTCATCGCGCTGACGTTCTTCCTGGGCGGTCTGGCAGAGTCGATTCAACAGAAGAGTTTCGTCGTCCACTGGGATGACACCGTGGAAACGTGGGCAGCGACCCACGCTGGGTCTGCGGCGACGAACGCGCTGAAAGTGGTGACCGCGGCAGGGGCCACTGTCACTGTCATCGCGATCGCACTGATTTCGATTGGTGCACTGCTGTGGGCTGGACATCGTCGACTCGCATTGTTCTTGGGCACCGTTGTGGTGGGCCAATGGGCAATTGCGAATCTCGCGAAAGAGCTGGTGAAGCGCACCCGGCCAGAGCTCGACCCGCTCGCGACGTTCAGCGGCTTCTCGTTTCCCTCAGGTCATTCGACCGCTGCGGCCGCTACCTACCTCGCACTCGCGATCGTCGTCATGGCCTTGCGGCCAGCGTGGCCGCGTCCGGTGCTCGTCGCATTGGCCGTGGCCATCGCAGTCGCTGTCGCCGCAAGCCGCGCGTTGTTGGGCGTCCATTGGTTTAGTGATGTGGTCGGTGGTCTCGTACTGGGGTGGACGTGGTGCATCGTGTGCGCCTTTCTCTACGACGTGCTCAGACGCAAGCGGTCAGCTTCAGTGTCGAGGTCGACTACAACGACGGCTCCGTCTGTCACCTGACCTGCGATGATCTGCTTGGCAAGTGCATCGCCGATCTCGGTCTGAATCAAGCGCCGCAATGGACGTGCTCCGTAGGCAGGGTCATAGCCCTCTCGTGCCAACCAGCTGCTGGCGGCGTCCGTCACCGACAAAGTGATCCGGCGATCGTGGAGCCGCTTGGCCAACAGCGACACCTGCAAGCCCACGATCGTCGCGAGCTCGGACTCAGTGAGTGCGTCGAAGAGCACCACGTCGTCCAGGCGGTTGAGGAACTCGGGCTTGAACGTCGTCCGTACGACTGACATGACTCTGTCGCGTTTCGTCTCAGGCGACAGCTCTGGATCGACGAGATACATCGACCCGAGATTGGACGTGAGGATGAGGATCGCATTGGTGAAGTCGACGACGCGCCCTTGGCCGTCGGTGAGGCGTCCGTCATCGAGTACCTGCAGCAAGACGTCGAACACCTCTGGGTGTGCCTTCTCGACCTCATCGAGTAGCACCACGGAGTAGGGACGCCGACGGACGGCCTCGGTGAGCTGGCCGCCTTCTTCGTACCCGACATAGCCAGGGGGGGCACCGACCAGACGCGATACCGAGTGCTTCTCGCCGTATTCGCTCATGTCGATTCGGACCATGGCGTGCGCGTCATCGAAGAGGAACTCTGCAAGCGCCTTCGCCAGCTCGGTCTTGCCAACGCCCGTCGGGCCGAGGAAGAGGAACGACCCCGTAGGGCGGTTCGGATCTGCGATTCCTGCACGAGAGCGTCGAACGGCGTCGGACACCGCGTTGATGGCCTGCCGTTGACCGATCACACGGCGACCCAGCTCGTCTTCCATGCGCAGCAGCTTCTGCGCTTCTCCTTCGAGCAAGCGTCCCGCGGGGATACCGGTCCACGCCGAGACCACCTCGGCCACGTCATCGGAGCCGACGGTCTCTTTGACCATCGGAGTGGTCTCTTCAACGGACGCCGACGCCTCAGCTATCTGCTTCTCCAGCGCAGGGATCTCGCCGTAGAGCAGTTCTGAAGCAGTGGCCAGGTCACCTTCGCGTTGGGCGCGGTCGGCCTCGTTGCGCTTGGCATCGACCTGCTCCTTGAGCTCACCTACTCGGTTCAGTCCGGTCTTTTCACGTTCCCAGCGGGTCTGAAGCGCACCGAGCTGTTCTTCGAGATCTGCCAGATCAGCACGCAGCTTTGCGAGCCGCTCTTTGGAGGCGTCGTCCTTCTCGCGCGTGAGCGCCATCTCCTCCATCCGGAGCCGATCGACTTGACGTTGCAGCTCGTCGATCTCGACAGGGCTTGAGTCGATCTCCATGCGTAGTCGCGACGCAGCCTCGTCGATGAGATCGATCGCCTTGTCGGGCAGCTGGCGAGCGGGGATATAGCGATGCGACAACGTAGCCGCCGCCACCAACGCGGTGTCTTCGATCTGCACCTTGTGGTGTGCCTCGTAGCGCTCCTTGAGTCCGCGCAAGATGGCGATGGTGTCTTCGACGCTCGGCTCATCCACGAACACCTGCTGGAACCGGCGCTCTAGCGCGGGATCTTTCTCGACGTGCTCCCGGAACTCATCGAGCGTTGTCGCGCCGATCATCCGCAGCTCACCTCGCGCCAGCATCGGCTTGAGCATGTTGCTGGCGTCCATCGCGGAGTCACCAGTGGCGCCGGCGCCCACGACGGTGTGCATCTCGTCGATGAACGTGACGATCTGACCTTCTGACGACTTGATCTCGTCAAGAACAGCCTTCAGCCGCTCTTCGAACTCTCCGCGGTACTTTGCGCCGGCCACCATGGCACCGAGGTCTAGTGCGACCAGTCGCTTGCCGCGCAGAGACTCTGGCACGTCGCCTGCCACCATCCGGGAGGCGAGACCCTCGACGACAGCGGTCTTCCCGACGCCGGGTTCACCGATGAGCACCGGGTTGTTCTTGGTACGGCGGGACAAGACCTGGACGACCCGGCGGATTTCGGCGTCCCGGCCGATGACCGGATCGATCTTTCCCTCACGTGCCCGAGCGGTCAGGTCGACGCCGTACTTGTCGAGCGCTTGGAACGTGCCTTCCGGGTCGGCACTGGTCACTCGAGCACTGCCCCGGACGCGTTCCAAGGCGTCGCCAATCGCCTGCTCGGACGCGCCCGCGCTGGAGAGCACCTCCGACGCTTCACCTGGAACTGCGGCGAGTGCCAACAACAGGTGTTCGGTGCTGACGAATGAATCGCCTCGCTCCTCGGCACGCTCTTGCGCACGGGCGAGAACCCGTTGCAACGCCCCGGATGCCTGGGGCCCGGACGCCGTCTCGCCCGCTACACGAGGCAGGCGGCTGACGGCGGCATCGGCCTTGGCGGCGATGTCTGCGCGTTCTACGCCAAGTGCCTGCAGAAGGGCCGCGGGGATGCCGTCGGCCTCACTCACTAGCGCCGCGAGCAGATGGATCGGCTCGAGCTGGGGGTTGCCGGCTGTCACGGCTTCCCGCTGCGCGCTGGCTAAGGCTTCTCGGCTTCGAGTGGTGAAGTCCATGAGTGCTCCGGAATTTCGTTACGGCTTGGGCTGTGTGGGATGACGCCACACGACGACTGTCGCGCTGTCGCGTACGGCGATCTCGCTGCCGGGCGAGGAGTGGCGCTGCAACTGAGCGATGAGGTGACGTGCAGCCTCGAGCTCAGACTCAAGATCGCGAATGCGCGCTGACAGGTCGTCGGATACACGCTCGAGGTCGAGGATCCGCTTTACTCCAGTGAGCCCGACGCCTTCGGCGGAGAGCCGTTGAATCTCACGAAGCCGATCGACGTCGCGCGCGGAGTAGCGGCGTCCACCTCCCGACGTCCGCTGCGGTGTAACGAGGCCAACACGGTCGTACTGCCGAAGGGTCTGTGGGTGCATGCCAGTGAGTTGTGCCACGACCGAGATGGCAAAGACCGGAGCAGTGTCGAAGTCTTCGAAACTCACCGCTACTCCTTTCCAGCCTGGGTGATCAGCTCACTTCGCGGATCGTCTCCCGACGTCGCCTCACCGAACTGTTCGAGCGCGTCCTTGGCCTTGCCGCTCACGCGCTGGGGGACTGCGACTTCGACGGTGACTAGGAGGTCACCGGTCTTGCCTTTGGTGGGTAGACCCCGGCCCTTCACGCGGAAGGTCCGCCCAGAGGGGGTGCCGGCCGGGACCTTGAGGTTCACCGTTTCACCATCGAGCGTGGGCACTGCGATGGTGGCGCCCAGTGCCGCTTCAGGAAAAGTGATCGGGGCTGTGACGGTGAGGGTGTCACCTCGGCGTCCGAACACCGGGTGTTTCTTGACGTGCACGCTGACGAGTAGGTCACCTGCTGGTCCGCCGCCTTGTCCTTGCGCGCCCTTGCCGGGGATGCGCAGCGTCGCTCCGTCTTTCACGCCAGCGGGGATGCGGACGTTGACCTTGCGCGACTGCATCGTGACGCCGACACCGCTGCACGTTGGACACGGATCGTCGACTACCTGACCACGTCCGTGACAGGCGCGGCACGGTTCGGCGAAACCGAAGCCACCCTGCTGCCGAACGGTCTGCCCACTGCCGCCGCACACCGAACAGGTGTGCGGGCTGGTGCCAGGCTTCGCACCCGATCCCCCACACGTCGGACAGGCCGCTTCAGACCGCAGAGCCACCGCGGTCGAAACCCCTGATGCCGCGTCCCGAAAACTGAGCGTGACGCGTCCGGTGAGGTCATCGCCCTTCGTCGAACGGCGTCCACCACCTCGCCCGCCGAAGAGGCCGCCGAGCATGTCTCCCAGCCCCGCGTCACCGAAGAGGTCACCGAGGTTGACGTTCTGTGCGCCACCACCGGGCGCGAACGGGCCGGCGCCGCCGGAAAAGCCGCCGGACCCAAAGGCCGCGCCGTACTGGCGCATCTCGTCGTACTCCCGACGCTTCGCTTCGTCAGAGAGCACGTCGTACGCCTCGGAGATCTCCTTGAACTTCTCCTCAGCCTTCGTGTCACCGGCGTTGGCGTCGGGGTGGTACTTGCGCGCCAGCTTGCGGTACGACTTCTTGATCTCGTCGGCGTCCGCGTCTTTGGTGACTCCGAGCACGGCGTAGAAGTCTTTGTCGAGATAGTCACGCGCGCTCATGAGTCACCTCCTTCGCTCTTGCTTCGTTCGTCCCTTGATGAGTGCGGAGTTTCCTGCCTGAAAGTGAGTGAAAGCGTCGTTCTTGAGTTAGGCGGGCGGGCCGGCAACGGCGACACGCGCCGGGCGCAGAATGCGTCCGGCGAAGCGATACCCCGGTTGCAGTACGGCGACGGCGGTGGTCTCGGTCACTGACTCGTCGACCATGTGGGTCAGCGCCTCGTGAACCGTGGGGTCAAAAGGCTCACCTGCGGTGCCGTACTTCTCGAGCCCCAGCTTGGTGACCGTCGCTTCGAGCGTCTCAGCGACCGACTTGAACCCGCCCACCAGCTCGTCGTGCTCGCGAGCACGGTCGATGTCATCGAGCAGAGTGAGCAGCTCCCCCAACACTGACGCCACTGCGAGGTCTCGCACTTGCTCACGGTCGCGGTCGACACGCTTGCGGTAGTTGGCGTACTCAGCCTGCACCCGCTGCACATCTGAGGTGCGTTCGGCCAGCTGCGCCTCCAGCGCGGCGAGGTCTCCCTCGACCTGTGCTGCTGCTACGTCCTCGTCGGCCCAGCTGCCCGAGGCGGTTGCCCCAGCATCAGCTGGGGCAACCTCGCGTACCTCTCCGGTCTCGGGATCGATGCGCCGCTTGTCGCGGACCACCGGACCCTCTCGCTCGTCGGTGGGCTCACTCATGATGCGCGGGACCCCTCGGCGTCATCGTTGCCTTCGTCGACTACCTCGGCATCGACGATGTCGTCATCGGAAGATGAGTCGTCGGACGCCGCAGTGGCACCCGGGGTGTCTCCCGACTGGTACATCGCAGCACCAAGCGCCTGGCTCGCCGTCGCAACCTTCTCCACAGCACTCTTGATTGCTTCGGTGTCAGTGCCTTCAAGAGCCTTCTTCAGCTCGGCGAGCGGCTCGTCAACATTGGCCTTGGCATCTGCCGGGATCTTGTCAGCGTTGTCAG
>JBJMHG010000049.1:0-3155 GCA_045807485.1 Actinomycetes bacterium | reverse complement strand
GTTGGGCCGGGTGGCGTCAGCATCTTCAGCTAAGGCGTTCCAGCGTTTCAATTGCACGTCCCTCAAAATCGAAAGAGGTTCAACAATGATTCCGTTCGGTGGAGTTCTCGTCGCGATCGGGCTGATCATGGCTCTGGCTGTATCTGATCGAATCGACGCAGTGGACCTCACGGCCGCAGGGTGGATCGTGGCCGGTGTCGGTGCACTACTTGTGATCGCAGGCCTGATCACCGCCAACTCTCCTCGGCGGACGCAGCACAAGGTGATCGAGGACCGTCACATGCACAACGACGACGATCGGTCACCCGCGCATGAGCGCGGTTCACGCCGTCACAACGACTGACGCTGCGGCGGGGTCGTCATGCCGTACGGATCTGTGCTCGATGACAAGGAGTTGGCGCCGTCCGCTCTGCCGCCCGCGCGTGGCCCCTTGACGCATGCACTCTTCGACTTGCTCGATCGCAATCCGCACCGGGCGAGGGTGGTACTCCCATCGCTAGCCGAAGCAGACGACGATCCCTTGTTCGGCGACGACTCCGCGCTGGCCCTCTACTGCATGTATGAGCTGCACTATCGAGGGTTCGAGGGTGTGGACGTCGAATGGGAGTGGAACGCGAATCTCATCAGTTGGCGCAGCACGCTTGAAGAGGCGTTCTTGCAGCGGCTTCGCGACGAGGTGGGGCCGCTACCGTCCGAGCCGAAGATCCCGGAAGCACTGCACGAACTCATCACGGCGGCAGAGGGTCCGAGCCTGTCGCAACGCCTACTGCAATCTGGCAACGCCGAGCACTTTCGAGAGATGGCTATTCACCGCTCTGTCTACCAGCTCAAAGAAGCCGATCCTCACACGTGGGCTATCCCGCGGCTCACCGGTCATCCCAAGGCTGCGGCAGTCGAGATTCAATGCGACGAGTACGGGTCTGGTGTGGCGCGCGACATGCACCAGAACCTGTTCGGGATCACGATGGCCGAACTGGGGCTGGACGCCGCCTATCACGCGTACCTGGCGATGATCCCGGGATGGACCCTTGCCGGCGTCAATGCGGTCAACCTTTTCGGGCTGCACCGGCGCTGGCTAGGCGCCCTCGTAGGACACCTCGCAATGTTCGAGATGACCTCAGTCGAACCCATGGGGGCAAACGCGGCGGCGCTGCGAAAGATGGGTTTCGGACCTGACGCACGTCACTTCTACGCCGTTCACGTCGTGGCTGACGCCCACCACCAACACCTGGCTGCCGACAAGCTCGCGAAAGGCCTGGTCGAACAGCGACCCGAGCTTGCTCACGACGTGCTGACCGGGGCGGCCACGGTGATGACCCTGGAGACTGAGGCGGCGCGGCGCATTATTGACGCCTGGGACAGCGGGCGACGGTCACTTCTGCGGGTCTCACAGGTTGGCGCCTAGCGCGCAGCTCAGACCCATTGCGCTTCCAAAGGCTCAAGCGACGTCTTCTCCTTCGGCGCTCAGCGGCGCCACTGGTTTGGTGATGCGAAGCGCGACGAGTGCTACGTCGTCCTCCAATCCGCCTTGAACGAAGTCTCGAAGCTCAGTCAGCACACCGTCCGCGCATTCTTCGACAGAAACGGCATGCTCCGCGACGCGCAGCAGGGCGTCCGACACGCCAAAGAACTCACCATGCTGGTTGCGCGAGTCGGAAAGGCCATCGCTGAACATCAGCACGACGTCGTCTTTCTGCATGCGCATCCGGGCAACCTTGGGTGTGTGCGGCTGGATGAGAGACAGCGGCGGTGCAGGATCGGCCGGAAGTTCCTTCGCCACGCCGTGCCGCAACAAAATCGGTCTGGGGTGTCCAGCGCACGAGTAACGCAGCTCGTCGTCACGAAACTCCGCCACCAGCGCAGTGACGAAGTCCGCGTCCTCAACTTCTCGGCCGACCGAGGCATCCATGCGGCAAAGGAGATCGCTGAGGTCCTCCTCGACGAAGGCCCACTCGCGGAATGCGCCGATCGCTACAGCTGAGGACAGGACAGCAGGCAACCCCTTACCCCGCGCGTCGGCGACGAGCACTCGGAGTCCGAAGGGCGTCAGCAGGGCCTCATACGCGTCACCACCGATATTCGCCTCAGACGACGCCGAGAGATACCGCACCGCGGCGTCCACGCCGTCCGCTTCAGGAGGCGACATCCTCATGATGGCCTTCTGTGCGGTCTTGGCGACCTCGCCCAACGCGAGAAACCGGCTGAGATCGTTCAGCCGAGACTGGGCCGCTACCACGCCAACGACGGACGACACGACGATGGCAATGACGCGCGCCACCTGTGAACGGTCGAATGGCACGTCCGACACCCACGAAGTGAAGAAGAATGCGACCAATGCGAACGCGGTGGCGATAAGCACCCTTCGGGCGCGTTGCACCAGTACAGCCGCCAACATCGGCGGTACCGCGAGTAGGCCACTTATCTGGTCGCCAGGACTATCGGCTGCAGACAGATTGAAGATCAGAACCGCAATCGTGAACGCCGAGCTCGCCTGCACTCCGGTGTCGCGGTACCACGGCCGCACCCGGTGAACCGCCTCGGAGATCACCTAGTGAGGATTGTCGGGGCCGCGCATTGAGTCAATTCGGGCGGGACTTGGGCAGGCACACCTGCAACGCGCCCGGCTCAACGCGAATCTTCAGTCTCTTGACCTTCTCGCGGTCGCCGCCATCGACCTGGTAGAGCCGCTTGGACTTGAGCTTGATGGAGATCCTGTGAGCCGAAGTCATCTCAACATGCTTGGCTTTGGACGTGGTTCCCGTGACGGCTCTCGTCAACACTCTTGCCCATTGGGTCACTCCGGTCGCAGTGACGACGGCGACATCGAGGCGTCCATCTGTCGGGCTCGCATCGTCGAACGCGTCTACACCCCCTAAGACACGCCCTACGTTGCCGACAATCACGCTGCCCGCAGTGCCGGCATAGAACTTCTTGCCGTCGACCTTCACACGCACGTCGACTGAGGCCTTCGAGAAGGTTCGCGCGCCGGTGAAGACGTAAGCACCGCGTCCGAGGCGATCTTTGAGGTTGCCGTCAGCCTCCTTGATCATCGAGGCGTCCGCGCCGACTCCGGCCATGACCCCGAATCGCTCACCGTTGACACGCCCGACGTCGACCGATGAGACCGACCCGCCCAGGGCCACGCGCACGGCCTT
>JBJMHG010000048.1:0-13480 GCA_045807485.1 Actinomycetes bacterium | reverse complement strand
GGAGCCAAGTTGACCGGTCCAGCGACCACGGCTTGAGCACTGCTGGCAATCACGGCGGGGAGCACGAGTCCCGAAACCGCCGCAAGCGCGAGGAGGGACACCAACGAACGTTTCACCGAGAAACCTCCCTATCGGCCCAAGCGGGCGTGCCGCAGGGGCAGGGGGCTGGCGCCCCGCTCCGGGGTATGTCGGCAGTGCGAGTGTCCGACTTGACCGATTCCCGTGATCGTTAGCCCGAAATTTCCGGGCGGAGGTACCGGACTGGTATTCAATGCCTGCGGAGAAAGCCAATCGGAGGTGACCGTGCCTGACCACCACGAGCGGCGGCGGCACCTGTTGGCCGACCAGCTGTCCGGGCAGGGCCTGGACGCGGCTTTGGTCACGACATTGCTCAACGTCCGCTATCTGACAGGCTTCACAGGCTCGGCGGCGGCAGCGCTCGTTCGTGCCGACGGCTCGGCCGTCTTGACCACAGATGGTCGATACGAGACTCAGGTCGCAGAGGAGTGTCCTGACCTCGAGGCGGTCATTACTCGGGCCGGACGCCGTCAGCTCGCCGACCGCGCATTGGGGGAGGGGGCGACCAAGCTGGGGTTTGAGGATCTGGAGCTGTCCGTGGCGGCATTCCGGGATCTACCCCATGTGGCGACATGGGAGCCGCTTGGCGCCACCCTTATGACATTGCGCATGCAGAAGGATGCAGTGGAGCTTGACGCACTTCGGCGAGCCTGCGCGGCCACCGACCAGGCTCTGCGGACCACCTTGCCTCGGATCGGGCCAGGGGTCACCGAGCGCCAGGTTGCACGTTGGATCGACGATGAGTTGAGGGAACGGTCCGAGGGCCCGGGTTTCGACACGATCGTCGCCTCCGGACCGAATGGAGCCATTCCTCATCATCAACCGACCGACCGGCTGATCGAGCGAGGGGACCTCGTGACGATCGACTTCGGGGCCAAGGTCGACGGATATCACGCCGACATGACCAGGACACTGCTGATCGGGTCCCGCCCGGATGCATGGCAAGCAGAGGTGTACGCCGCGGTGTTGGAAGCACAGGCCGCGGGCTTGAGTGCTCTGAACAGCCAGGTGATGGCGTCCGAGGTCGATAGCGCCGCCCGCGAGGTGCTGACCAAAGCCGGGCTCGGCGAGCACTTCGTCCACGGGCTTGGGCACGGCGTGGGCCTGCAGATCCACGAGGCGCCGTATCTGGGGTCGACCTCCACCGATAAACTCGACTCTTCTGTGCCCGTCACCGTCGAGCCAGGTGTGTATGTGCCCGGACGCGGTGGGGTGCGGATCGAGGACACCGTCGTCGTCCACGCGGACCGCGTCGAGTCACTCACCACCACTACCCGCGAGTTGCTGTCGGTTCCGTGAGCGGAATCCGACCAGTACTTCGGGTCTCACATCAAATCCAGGAGCGCTGGCTGTGGCCACCACGAACGACCTAAAGAACGGTCTCGTCCTGAACCTCGATGGGGGGCTTTGGACCGTGGTCGAGTTCCAGCACGTCAAGCCAGGCAAAGGTGGTGCGTTCGTACGCACCAAGCTGAAGAACGTGCTCTCCGGCAAGGTCGTCGACAAGACCTTCAACGCCGGTGTGAAGGTAGAGACCGCCAGTGTTGACAAGCGAGAGATGCAGTACCTCTATCAAGACGGCGAAGACTTCGTCTTCATGGACACGGCGTCGTACGACCAGCTCCATGTGTCTGGAGCAACCGTCGGCGAGGCCGCACATTTCATGCTCGAGGGCCAGAACGCCACGGTCGCGACCCACAACGGCGACCCGCTCTACATAGAGCTCCCCGCCTCGGTGGAGCTGGCTATCACCTACACAGAGCCAGGCCTGCAGGGTGACCGGTCAACCGGTGGCACCAAGCCGGCGACGTTGGAAACCGGCTATGAGGTGTCAGTTCCTCTTTTCATCACGCAGGGTGAACGCATCAAGGTGGACACCCGAGACGGCAGCTACCTCGGGCGCGCGTGAGTACCTCCGAGCCTCAGAACAGGAGCGAGTAGGTGGGTGCGCGGCACAAGGCTCGAAAACGCGCGCTCGACATCTTGTTCGAGGCCGACCAGAGGGGAATGGCTGTCACAGATGTTTTTGCGAGCCGCGAGAAGCAGAGCGAACACGGCGCAAACCCCTACACGGTCACGCTGATCACTGGCGTGGTCGAGCACTCCGCCGATATTGACGCGATGATCGAGGCCCACGCCGTCGACTGGACACTGGAACGAATGCCGGCGGTGGACCGCGCAGTGTTGCGCCTTGGAACATTCGAGCTTCGCTGGGCACCGGAAGACATCTCGGCGGCGGTGGTGATCGACGAAGCCGTCGAGCTCGCCAAGGAACTGTCCACCGACGACTCGCCATCCTTCGTCAATGGTGTGCTGGGACGAATCGCCGCCGAGGCCTAGGCACTGCGCAACCGTCGCTGGGACGTGTGATGTGCCGTGCCCCGGGAGGGACTCGAACCCTCATGTCTTTCGACAACGGATTTTGAGTCCGCCGCGTCTGCCAATTCCGCCACCGGGGCTTGCTTGCAAGTCGTCCGCGGTCGTCGCCTGGCCCACGGTCGATGCCCGCGAATGAGCGCCCTGAGTCTACTGACAGACAGCCGCGGGTTTAGTTTGCAGGTGCGAGCCGCCGTAGGTCCTGCGGCTGCGTTTCGAGCCGGGGACCGATCCCCATCACTCAAGGAGTACTGGATGAGGCGAAGGCGCTTTGCCTTGCGGCTGGTAGCGGCCTTGCGGCTGGTTGCGCTCCTTGGAGTGGCATCCGGACTTTTGACGGCATGCACAGGCGACGACGCGGCTCCGGACTCCACCGAGCCGACCGCCGAGGCGGTCTCAGGGACGGCGCTGTACCTCGTGGACGGCAATCTGGGGCAACATTCGATCGAGCGGCTTCCGGCCGGAACCATGAGTGGCGTTCAGGGAAGCGTTCCCGGCGCTGAGCCAAGTGAAGAGTTCCGCACCGAGCTCGAGGCGCAAGACCCAGATCTGGCGGATATCGCGTACTCGTACGCACCTGAGACCTACGACGCGGTGACGTTAATCGCACTCGCCGCGCAGGCCGCCCACGCCGACGCCGGAATCAAGCTTGCCGAGCAGCTCGGCTCGGTGTCCGAGGACGGACAGATGTGCGCGTCGTTTGAGGAGTGCGACGGCCTGCTCCGGCAGGGCGAGGACATCAACTACGAGGGTCAGTCGGGTCCTGTCGACTTCGACACCTACGGAGATGTCAAGGCAGCGACGGTCGGACTCTTCAGCTACGACGATCAGAACTTGGTGCCGAGCTACAACACCGCAGCCTCACCGGACCTGCCACCTACGTTCGTCGAGGGCAACGTCCAAGAGCGCAGCGGCGGCGCTCCCCAACTGAGCACGATGACCAACTCGGGCGCGGACGGGAAGTTGGTGCTGGGTGGACTCCTGCCGACGACTGGCTCTTTGTCTACCTTCGCGCCGGCGATCGATGCGGCGATGTCGCTTGCCGTTGACCAAATCAACAAAGCAGGTGGCGTCCTCGGTAGAAAGGTCACAGTCGTCTCGGGTGACGGTGGGGCGGATGCTGCGCAGGCGTCGGTCGACCAGCAGCTGGCGAGCGGTGCCGACGCGATCGTCTCGGCGACCTCTTCACAGACCAGCCTTGACCTTCTCGACCAAGTGGCCAGCGCCGGAGTTCTGATGATGGGCAGCTCCCAGACGTCGCCAGAGCTCGCGGCGGCGGACGACGCTGGGCTCTACTACCGGACTGCACCGTCGGACCAGCTGCAAGGACAGGTTCTTGCCGACCGGGTTTCCGATGGCGGTGGGGACAAGGTCGCGATCATCGCCAGGGACGACGCATATGGCCATGGCCTCGCAGACTCAGTGACACAGCGCGTCAAGAGCAACGGCGGCGAAGTGGTCGATACGACTTTCTACGACGTGGGACAGCATCGCTTCGGCAAGGAAGTACAGGCTGTTTCGGCGTCGGCTCCCAACGCGATCGTTGTCGTCGGATTCGACGAAAGCGCCAAGATCATCAAAGAACTAGTGGCAGCCGGCGTCGGTCCGAACTCTTGACCGCGTCGCGCTTCAGACCGTGAGCGGTCGGATACGCTGCTAGCGACCACGGGGGTGCTGGTCGGTGCTGCTTTTGGGCAGCGACCAGGGCATTGAGAAGGATCTCTACCGGATCTGCTCGAGCCGGTAGTAAACACCGTGGGAGATGGAACGTCTGTGTCCGTGGCGACTGTGCAAGTGCGCGAGGCCACCGACGATGACGTCGTGGCGATCGTCGGGCTGTGGGAAGAGCTCAGGGGCCAGGGCGGTCGGGTCGGTCCCTTCGGTCCACCCGCTTCAGCGGTATCGATTCGCGAGCGACTCGAGAGCCTGCGCAGCGATCCGATGCACCGCGTCATCGTGGCGGAGGTTGATGACGTCGTTGCAGGGCTGGCTGTCCTGAGCCGCCTGCCTGTGACTCCGATCAGTGACGTCGAGTCCGTGCAGATCTCGTTCATGCATGTCCGTGACGACCGACGGCGTCGAGGCGTCGGACGCGCCATCGTCAGCGCCGCGACGCAGTTCGCCACCGAGGTTGGCGCGGACTACGTAACGGTTGGCGTGTTCCCCGGCGCCCGAGAGAGCAATCGCTTCTTCGCCCGCCTGGGATTCAGTCCACTCGTCATGCGCCGTGCAATTGCAACCACCGCACTACAGCGCAGACTGAGTGGCGAGCTCGGGCGCGCTGACCGGCGCCGTCGCCTGCGTCGAGGTCATTGACGCGCCCCCACATGACAGCGGATGGACCGTGTCCGTGCTTTAGCGTCGTTCGTGCTTCAGCGTCCGATCAGGCACGTGACGCGCGCCGTGCAGGTCAGGCGACCTTCGTCGTCACGCAGCTCAACGCTCCAGGTGGCCACCCGACGTCCGAGGTGAAGAGGTGTTGCCCGCCCAGTCACAATGCCGGTCTTGGCGGCCCGATGATGGCTGGCGTTGATCTCGATGCCTGCAACCGGTTGCTCCGGCCCAGCGTGCAGAGCCGATCCGATCGATGCCAGGCTCTCAGCAAGTACGGCTGAGGCGCCGCCGTGAAGCGCGCCGAACGGCTGTTCGTTTCCGGCAACAGGGATCGTCCCGACGACTTCGTCGACACTTGCGGCTTGGATCTCGATGCCAAGGCGCTCGTGGATGGGTACGGCTGGCAGCTGCTGGGTCACGGGGGAATCCTGCCACTGAGGTGGGTCGAGTCCGGCGTCGGACGTCGCGCCTACGATCACCTCATGGCGGACTCGCGCAAGCTGCTCCTGCTCGACGGCCACTCTTTGGCCTACCGCGCCTTCTACGCGCTCCCGGTCGAGAACTTCTCCACAGCCACCGGTCAGCCAACCAACGCCGTGTATGGATTCACATCCATGCTGATCAATGCACTCCGCGATGAGCAGCCCACTCATGTGGCGGTGACGTTCGATGTGTCGAGGGCAACCTTCCGCAGCGATCAGTTCCCTGAGTACAAGACGAACCGCAGCAAGACGCCTGACGAGTTCAAGGGTCAGATCAGCCTGATCAAAGAAGTGCTCGATGCCCTGCAGATCGCCGTGGTCGAAGTTGACGGATACGAGGCCGACGACGTCATCGCAACCCTGGCGACCACGGCGTCCGATATGGGCTTTGACGTCGACATCATCACCGGTGACCGAGACACCTTCCAGCTCGTCGATCAGCGCGTGACGGTGCTCTATCCCAAACGTGGCGTGTCCGACCTGGCTCGAATGACACCAGCGGCGGTCATCGAGAAGTATGGCTTGACGCCGGCCCAATACCCAGACTTCGCGGCGTTGCGGGGCGACCCGAGCGACAACCTTCCGGGCATCCCCGGAGTCGGTGAGAAGACAGCAGCAAAGTGGATCACACAATTCGGCTCGTTCGATGACCTGGTCGCACGCGTCGACGAGGTCAAAGGAAAAGTCGGGGATGCACTTCGGGCGAACCTTGCTCAGGTCATCACCAACCGTCAGCTCACTGAGCTCGTGCGCGATGTACCGCTGGATCGCGGGCCCGACGACTTCGAACGCCATGACTGGAACCGCGAAGCGGTCCACCAGGTGTTCGATGCGCTGGAGTTCCGCGTCCTGCGTGACCGCCTGGCGCAGACTCTGCAGAACGTCGACGAACCAGTCGACGAGGCACCAGATCTCGACATCGAGGTCTTGGGCTCCTCAGAGCTCGCGCCATGGCTCGGCCGTCATGGCGGCGGACGCGTCGGCGTCGCCGTTCAAGGGCATTGGGCCTCAGGGGGCGGTCGAGTTGAGAACGTGGCCCTCGCGGCACAGGCCGGCGCAGTCGGCGTGGTTGCCTTGGACGCCCTTGATGCGGGTGGACGCCAGGTGCTTGCCGAGTGGTTGGCGGACGGCTCGGGCTCGCACGAACTGGTGTTTCACGATGCCAATGGGCCACTGCTGGCCCTGGCGGCAGAGGGCCTGGCTCCCGCACAGCCAGCTTTCGACACCGCGCTCGCGGCTTACTTGCTGCGACCTGACCAACGCAGCTACGACCTAGCCGACCTCGCCATTCGCTGGCTCCACCGCGAGCTGGACACCTCACAAGACGACGGACAGCTGAGCTTCGACACCGACACGGGTTCCAGTCACGCGCATCGCCTGGGCGCTCACGCTCGCGCCATTCTCGAGCTTGCGGCTGCCATGGAGCCTGAGATCGAAGAGATCGGTGCGACGGCTCTGCTTCATGATGTTGAGCTGCCGCTGACCTCGCTGCTGGTCGAGATGGAGCAGGCGGGCATCGCGGTCGACAACGATGCACTCGATGCGCTCAGGGCTGAGTTTGCCGGCGAGGTCAAGAGGGCTGCTGACGCTGCGTACGAAGTGATCGGTCGTGAGGTGAACCTTGGATCGCCCAAGCAGCTGCAGGTCGTACTCTTCGACGAGCTCGGCATGCCCAAGACCAAACGCACGAAGACTGGGTACACAACCGACGCTGAGGCACTCACAACGCTGTTCGTGCAGACCGAGCATCCTTTCCTCGCCCACCTCCTGCGGCACCGAGACGTCAGCAAGCTGCTGGTCACCGTTGAAGGTCTGCAGCGCTCCATAGCCGACGATGGCCGGATCCACACGACGTTCATGCAGACCGTCGCGGCCACGGGGCGGCTGTCATCGACCGAGCCCAACCTTCAAAACATCCCCGTGCGCACCGAAGAGGGCCGTCGGATCCGCGCGACCTTCTGTGTTGGTGAAGGATTCGAGTCGCTGATGACTGCTGACTACAGCCAGGTTGAGATGCGCATCATGGCGCACCTGTCATCGGACGCTGGCCTGATCGAGGCGTTCAACTCCGGTGAAGACCTGCACACCACCGTGGCGTCCAGAGTCTTCGAGGTCGATCCTGACGCGGTCACATCCGGCATGCGCAGCAAGATCAAAGCCATGTCGTACGGCCTTGCCTACGGGCTCTCGGCCTACGGCCTCAGTCAGCAGCTACGCGTCGGCACCGACGAGGCCCGTTCGCTGATGGACGAGTACTTCGAGCGATTCGGTGGGGTGCGCGATTACCTGGCTTCAGTGGTCGACGACGCAAGGCGTTCTGGCTACACCGAGACGGTGCTCGGACGCCGGCGTTATCTGCCCGACCTGACCAGCGACAACCGGCAGCGTCGCGAGATGGCCGAGCGCATGGCGCTGAACGCCCCGATCCAGGGTTCTGCCGCTGACATCGTCAAGGTGGCCATGTTGGCGGTCGAGCGGGGGCTGCGCCAGGCCGGACTGGCGTCCCGACTGCTGCTCCAGGTGCATGATGAGCTCGTGCTCGAGATTGCCGCCGGTGAGCGCGACCAGGTGACGGAACTGGTGACCGAGCAGATGTGCCAGGCCTATCCGCTGGCCGTGGCGCTTGATATATCACTGGGATTCGGTCGCACGTGGCACGAGGCGGCACACTGAGCCGGTGCCCTCGTTGACCCCCTGATCGGCCCACCCGTACACTGATTGGTGCGTTGTGGGCCCGCACGTCCTCAGACCGAGCAGGCTCGCGCTCGTTATGTCGGTTTCCAGCTAGTATCTGGGGGTTTCGGCACGCGAAACAGGCCCTCCGCGCACAGATGACGATCCCTGTCCGCACGGAGCCTCCCTTTTCATGACGTCCAGCACCGACGTATCTCCCGAAACTCTCGAAGCCACCGCCACAGCAGCCACTGCAGACGCCCCCACAGGTGCGCAGCCGGCCGCGACCTCGGCGCCGCGCCAGGCTGGCGACCAGATCGCCGTCAACGACATCGGCTCAGAAGAGGCCTTTCTCGCGGCGATCGACGAGACCATCAAGTACTTCAACGATGGCGACATCGTTGCCGGCACCATCGTCAAGGTCGACCGTGACGAGGTCTTGCTCGACATCGGTTACAAGACCGAGGGCGTCATTCCCTCTCGCGAACTGTCGATCAAGCACGACGTCGACCCGGCTGAGGTCGTGTCCGTCGGAGACCATGTCGAAGCCCTGGTGCTCCAGAAAGAAGACAAAGACGGCCGTCTGATCCTGTCCAAGAAGCGCGCCCAGTACGAGCGGGCGTGGGGCACGATCGAGCAGATCAAGGAAGCTGACGGCGTCGTCAAGGGCTCGGTCATTGAGGTGGTCAAGGGCGGTCTGATCCTCGACATCGGGCTTCGTGGCTTCCTCCCGGCTTCTCTGGTCGAGATGCGACGCGTCCGCGACCTCCAGCCCTACGTCGGCCAAGAGATCGAAGCCAAGATCATCGAGCTCGACAAAAACCGCAACAACGTGGTGCTCTCCCGCCGTGCCTGGCTCGAGCAGACCCAGTCCGCGGTCCGCCAAGACTTCCTGACCCAGCTCCAAAAGGGCCAGGTTCGCAATGGTGTGGTGTCTTCGATCGTGAACTTCGGGGCATTCGTCGACCTCGGAGGTGTCGACGGACTTGTTCACGTGTCCGAGCTCTCGTGGAAGCACATCGACCATCCGTCCGAGGTGGTCGAGGTTGGCCAAGAGGTCACCGTCGAGGTGCTCGACGTAGACATGGACCGCGAGCGCGTCTCGCTGTCGCTGAAGTCCACCCAAGAAGACCCTTGGCAGCAGTTCGCACGTACTCACCACATCGGACAGGTCGTTCCTGGCCGCGTCACCAAGCTGGTCCCATTCGGCGCGTTCGTGCGCGTGGAAGAGGGCATCGAGGGCCTGGTGCACATCTCAGAGCTCGCAGAACGCCACGTGGAGATCCCAGAGCAGGTCGTGCAGGTGGGCAGCGAGATCTTCGTCAAGGTCATCGACATCGACCTCGAGCGTCGTCGCATCTCCTTGTCGCTCAAGCAGGCCAACGAAGGTTCCACCGAGACCGTCGAGTTCGATCCGACTCTCTATGGCATGGCTGCCAGCTACGACGACAAGGGCAATTACGTCTACCCAGAGGGTTTCGACTCCGACACTGGCGACTGGCGGCCCGGGTTCGAGTCACAGCGCGAAGAGTGGGAACGGCAGTACGCCGAAGCCCAGGTGCGCTTCGAGGCTCACAAGAAGCAGATGAACGAGGCACAAAAGGCCGACCAAGAAGCCGCGCTCGAGACCGGAGACACGCCCTCCACCTACTCCTCAGAGACCGAAGCCGAAGAGGCACCTGAAGAAGAACAAGAGGTCGGTGGCTCGCTGGCGACCGATGAGGCTCTCGCGGCCCTTCGCGAGAAGCTGACCGGCGCAGGCGAGTGAGCAACCCAGCGTGACGAGTAACGAGGGGTCATCGCCGGCGTTCGCCCTCGATCCCAGTCTGCTGGCTGACGACGAGTTCGACGCCGACCTCGGCGAGGAGGTTCTGGCCGACGACGGACGACTCGCGGCAGCGATTGCCACAGCCGCTGGGCGCGCGCTGGTCGAGCTGCGTCAGCGATTCTCGACCAGTGACCTCAAAGAGCCCAAAAGTCTGAAGGACGCCGGCGATCGTCTGGGCCACGCCCTCATCACGGCAGCGATCAAGGCGTACCGGCCTGACGACGCCGTGCTGTCCGAAGAGGGGGCCGACGACCTCGTCCGACTTGACGCCGACCGGGTCTGGATCGTCGACCCGCTAGACGGCACCCGAGAGTTCTCCGAGCCCCCACGCGACGACTGGGCCATCCACGTGGCTCTGTGGGAGCGCGGTTCAGGCGAGCACGGTGCCGTGGGCGAACTCACGGCTGGTGCTGTTGCACTTCCTGCCAAAAATCTGACTTTGGCCACGAACGATGTACCCGTTCTGGCGCCGGCCCGCTCGGGCCGGCCTCGCTTCATGGTCAGCCGTACCCGCCCCCCGGCGGAGGCAGAGCATGTGGCGTCAGAGCTAGGGGGCGAGCTCGTACCTATGGGCTCGGCCGGAGCCAAGGCCATGGCGGTTCTCCTCGGTGAGGGTGACGCCTATGTCCACTCCGGTGGTCAGTACGAATGGGACAGCGCCGCACCCGTGGCGGTGGCCCGGGCAGCCGGTCTGCACTGCAGCCGGATCGACGGCAGTCCGTTGGTCTACAACCAGGCCAACACACGGCTACCGGATCTGGTGATCTGTCGACCTGAGCTCGCAGAGGGAGTGCTTGCGGCGCTGGCCTGATCGGTCGCAGAGCGTCGAAGGTCCCACTGAAGAGATGGGTGTCGGGAGACCGGCCAAGGGAACAAGGAGAGAACGTGTCGTCGATCGACTATCAGCTGTCGCAGCTGGACCTGCTCGAGGCGGAGTCCATGCACATCATGCGTGAGGTGGCCGCTGAGTTCGAGCGCCCTGCGCTGCTGTTCTCGGGCGGCAAGGACTCCATCGTCATGCTGAGGCTGGCCGAGAAGGCGTTCTGGCCGGCCAAGCTGCCGTTCCCACTGATGCACGTCGACACTGGTCACAACTTCGACGAGGTCATCGAGTTTCGCGACCGCCGTACCGCTGAGCTGGGCGCGCGCTTGATCGTGGCCTCAGTCGAGGATGCCATCGCTGAGGGTCTGGTGGTTGACCCCACTGGCCCACGTGCTTCTCGCAACAGCATTCAGACCGTCCCCTTGTTGAAGGGCATCCAGGATCACAAGTTCGATGCCGTTTTCGGCGGCGCACGACGCGATGAAGAAAAGGCTCGCGCCAAGGAACGGGTCTTTTCCTTCCGCGACGAGTTCGGACAATGGGACCCCAAGGGTCAGCGTCCTGAGCTCTGGAGCCTCTACAACGGGCGTCACCGCCAAGGGGAGCACATTCGCATCTTCCCGCTGTCGAACTGGACCGAACTTGACATCTGGCAGTACATCCAGCGTGAAGAGCTCGAGCTGCCGTCGATCTACTACGCCCACAAGCGTGAGGTGTTCATGCGAGACAACATGCTCATGGCCGTCACGCCGGTGACCCCGCCGGATGAGGGCGCTGAGGTGTTCGAGGCACAGGTGCGTTACCGCACAGTGGGCGACATGACGTGCACCGCCGCTGTCGAGTCCGACGCGGACACCGTTGAGAAGATCATCGAAGACGTCGCTGCCAGCCGGATCACCGAGCGTGGCGCGACCCGAGCTGACGATCGCGCCTCCGAGGCAGCGATGGAAGACCGCAAGCGCGAGGGGTATTTCTGATGGAGCTGCTGAGACTGGCGACTGCTGGTTCAGTCGACGACGGCAAGAGCACGCTGATCGGGCGACTGTTGTACGACAGCAAGTCGATCTTTGAGGATCAGCTCGAGGCCGTCGAGCGCACCTCGCGCGACTCCGGTGCTGAGTACACCAACTTGGCACTGCTCACCGACGGACTCCGCGCCGAACGTGAGCAAGGCATCACCATCGACGTCGCCTATCGCTACTTCGCCACGCCGAAACGCAAGTTCATCATCGCCGATACCCCCGGCCACATTCAGTACACGCGCAACATGGTGACTGGTGCGTCCACCGCCAACCTCGCCATGATTCTGGTCGACGCGCGTAACGGGGTCATCGAGCAAAGTCGCAGGCACGCCTTTCTGGCGTCCCTGTTGCGGGTACCGCACGTCGTCATGCTGGCAAACAAGATGGACCTCGTCGACTACGACCGCGATGCGTACGAGCGGGTAGCGGAAGACTTCCGGGCGTTCGCCGCCAAGCTCGACATTCCCGATCTGACGATCATCCCTATATCGGCCCTCAAGGGCGACAACGTTGTGACCCGCTCCGAGAACATGCCTTGGTACGAGGGCACTTCACTGCTTCACCACCTCGAGAACATCCACATCGGGTCAGACCAGAACCTGATCGATGTGCGCTTCCCCGTCCAATACGTCGTACGCCCTCAGTCCGACGCCTATCACGACTACCGGGGCTACGCCGGAACAGTCGCAGGCGGCACGATCAAGGTCGGCGACGAGGTCATGGTGCTGCCGAGCGGGCTCACGACGCGAGTGGTCGGCATCGACCTGTTCGGGCAAGAGCTCCAAGAGGCGCACCCGCCCATGTCGGTGACGATCCGACTGGCCGACGACCTCGACATCAGTCGAGGCGACATGATCTGCCGGCCGCACAACCACCCGCACCCGGCGCAAGACCTCGACGCGATGGTGGTCTGGATGCAGCAGGGCACTCGGATCCAGGAGGGGGCGCGTTACATCATCAAGCAGACCACGCGCACCGCTAAGACGATCGTCAAAGACCTGCAGTACCGCCTCGACATCAATGACCTGCACCGCGACGAAAAAGCCACCTCACTGGGGCTCAACGAAATCGGCCGCATGACGTTGCGCGTCACGCAGCCACTCTTTGTCGACGAGTACCGCCGCAACCGCCAGACCGGGTCGTTCATCTTGATCGATGAGGCGTCCGGCGCCACGGCTGCCGCTGGCATGGTCGTCGATACTGATATCTGATCTCTCGCTGTCAGCTTTGGCTAGCTTGACGGCTCAGCGTTCGACCAGGCCGTGACCGGTCAGGTACCGGTACACCTCGTCGACGCATTCCTGGATGGTTCGGCCAGTGGTGTCGATGACGACCTCGGCGTCTGACGGCGTTTCGTAGGGGTCTGAGATGCCCGTGAACTCAGGGATCTCACCGCGACGCGCCTTCGCATACAGGCCCTTACGGTCTCGTCGCTCGCACTCCGCCAACGGGGTTGCGACGTGCACCAGCACGAACTGCCCATGCTCGCGGACCATTTTGCGGACCTCCTTGCGGGTGTCGTCGTAGGGCGCAATGGGACAGCAGACCGCAATACCGCCAGCTTTGGTGATCTCGCTCGCGACGAAACCGATTCGCAGGACATTGGTGATGCGGTCGGGTCGGCTGAATCCAAGTCCTTTTGACAGGTGGTGCCGCACGACGTCGCCGTCGAGCAGAGTGACTGAACGGGATTCGTGTTCCACCAGACCAACGGCGAGCGAGCGTGCCACCGTCGATTTGCCAGATCCGGAGAGTCCGCTCAGCAAGATTGTGAGCCCGGTGCGCGAACTGGGTCGGTGAACCTTCGCGATTTCGGCGGCAAGCTGAGGTTCGGCCGCCCAGTCAGGCAATGTCTCGCCCTGCA